>JAZRFC010000045.1:0-1701 GCA_045661145.1 Clostridia bacterium
TGCTATTGTTTTAAAGAGAAAATAAGAAATAGAGCGTGGTGAGAATATTGGCATCAGAACATCAATATATTACACTTCGAGAAAAGCCTGAACTGATGCTTCGAGCAGCGGAGTGGTTCAGCAGTAAATGGTCGGCCCCCACCGAAGCGTATCTTGAATGTATGACCTCATACTTACAAAATGAAACCGAATACGGATGGTATCTTTGTTTGCACGAAGGTAACATTATCGGTGGTCTGGGTGTTATTGAAAACGATTTTCATGAGCGAACGGACCTTTCTCCAAATATTTGTGCTGTTTTTACAGAAGAAAAACACCGAAGACAAGGAATTGCGGGACATTTACTTAATATGGCAGTTGAAGACTTGAAATCAGCAGGTATTTCCCCTGTATATTTGGTTACTGACCACACAGGTTTTTATGAAAGATACGGTTGGGATTTTTTCTGTATGGTGCAATGTAACGACGAGAACGATATGTCAAGAATGTATATCCATAAATAACAAAAATAGGAATTCCCCACTTTGCTAACTGCAGCTCAGGCAGCTATCAAGGACTAAGGGGAAAACTCAGGTTTAACCTAAATAAAAAATTATCCGTCCGAGAAATCGGGCGAATTTTTTATGTGTTGAACAGAAAAGGAAAAAAGTGGTGTAATCATCTCAACAAATAAGAATTTGACAATGGGTTGCACAACAATGGATAGCAAAGCATTTATTAAATACATATCAGCATTATTGCTGTTTGTATTATCGGCGGTGCAATGATAGGTGAATTAATAAAAACAAAGAAATAAACAAATTCCAATTTATCGAATGATAACGGCGGTTCAAAAGTGAGTTATATTTTCGAAAAGAGAAGTAAGCTAAAAATTATATGCACCTCCAAAAGCCGGACACTTTTGGAGGTGCGTATCATTTTACAGTTATTTTTGAATGTTTATCAATAATCCTTAAGTCCGTCTGATTCACGGATGATTCTGTTAATCAGGTCCTTGAAGAATCTTATAATTTTCTCGATAAAATTCTCGCCATCGTATTCAAGGTCCTCACCGTCTGCGCCGTAGCAGCCGATGTTGTTACTCGTTATTTCATTGCCGAAAATATCGGTTGTCAGGTCGTTGCCCTCAACTTCAATTCCCTTACCGATAAGCGGTGAGTCTGCCGAAAGCATAAAACTTTCAGGCGATGTCAAATCATTGCCCACAAAACCCGGGACAGTGTTTTTCGAAAACAGGTCGCAAAACGGATTTACGGTGTTATAATAACAGTTGCTTGCAAAAACATTTCCGTCACGGAAATAATCCGCCGTATCGCAAACCACAACGTAGCCGTCGGCAGGCATGATAATGTTATTTGCAATAACCGAATCATACATATCTATCATATAAAAATCGGCACAGTTGACTATTGTGTTGTTGTAAAATTTAAGTCCGTGTTCGCCCGGATTTGCCGAAAGTCTGCTTCTTCCGCCGTTGTCATTGACTGACAGGCAGTAGCGTACCGTATTGTTATTGTGGCCGCTGTGGTTTGGACAGTTGCAGATAAAGCGCATATTGTCATGGGAATAGATATACTGATATGTGCAGTTATGCGAATAGGAATCAAAATCAACAGCCATACCGTCGCCGACATTTTTCTGACCTGCAATTTCGCAGTATTGAATTGTGCTGTTTACGCTTCCCCAGAACCACATTGCGGC
>JAZRFC010000046.1:0-2868 GCA_045661145.1 Clostridia bacterium
TCCCGACGAATGCGGTCATCAGGGCGATGCTGAGGGAAAAACCCGTTCTCTCGAAATTATTGATGAAAAAATCATCGGTTATATAAAGGAAAAATTGGATGAGGCTGGTGAAGATTACGCATTTTTGGTAATGCCCGACCATCCCACACCCATTGCCACAAAAACTCACAGCAGAGAGCCTGTTCCCTGTGTAATGTACAAAAAAGGTGACTGTGCAAATACAGGACGCAGATTCATTGAAAAGGATGCTGAAAAATACGGAGAGAAAATCACTGACGGTTATACAATAATGAAAAGATTCCTCGAAAGATGATTAAGTGAAACATTTTGTGAGTAAAATAGAAAGAGCAATACTGCTCTTTCTATTTTTTATTTTAAGGTGATTTTTTTGATTTCATTTAAAACGCTTCGTTCCCTTTGCCTTGATTTTATAATATTTTTTATCCCTGCAGCACTTTTATGGATGGCTCTTCCAAAGCTTCTGGGGATTTTACTTCCTTTTATTCTTGGGTATGTGCTGTATCTTCTTGCAAATCCGCTGAACAGACGGTTTAAAAAGGCTCTTCCATCGTCAATAAGTGCACTTTTATCACTTTTACTGATTTCCTTTGCTCTGTTTTTCATTCTTCGGATAATTTTTTCACATCTTTTTTCTGAAATTGCACTCTTTACCCGTTCCAACTCCATTTACAAGGATGCAGTTCCCTTTATTTCAAGAAAGATAAACGCCCTTTCCGCATCTCGCTCGGGAGAAATTTTTTCAAGCCTTTTTGATTCCTTTCACGCACAATTCTCCGATATTCTGCTTAAAATATCCTCCTGGCTTCTGAACTTTGCAAAAAATATCCCCGCACTTCTCATTACTGCCTTTACAACTGTTTTTACCTCTTTTTTTCTGCTGAAAGACAATTCGCTTTTTTACGACGGGGCAAAAAAATTCTTTGGCAACTCCTTTTGCCTTAAATTTGAAAGAATAAAGGAATCAGCGTTGAACGTACTTTTTTCGTATCTTAAAGCACAACTTATTATAGAAAGCATTCTTTTTACGGTACTTTTCCTCGGTTTTACCTTTCTCAAGCTTCGTTATGCACTTCTCCTTGCATTTTTTACAGCAATTGTGGATGCTTTTCCCATTCTCGGCACAGGCACAATTCTTGTTCCTCTTTCCGTTTTTTATTTTTTGACAGACAATCCTGCAACGGGGTGGGGATTTCTGGTGCTGTACGGCGTTGCAATTCTTACCCGTCAGCTTTGTGAGCCGAAAATTATCGGAAGTAAGCTAGGCATCCATCCCCTCATTACTATTTTCTCTATTTTTGCAGGTATGAAACTCTTCGGTTTTTGGGGACTTATTTTTGGACCAATGGCTGCAATTCTTATAAAAAACATTTTTCTGGTGAAAAAAGCATAAAGCTCTGTTATGGTCGCGAACTTTTGTTTGCTTTTTCTTGGATTCTGTGTTACACAAATTTCTGCATAAATAATTACAAGGATTGTTTCACGTGAAACAGAGAAAGTCAGAGAGTTCACAAGGGTTTTCTCAATAAAACAGGACACGCGGTGAAGAAAAAACACCCCAAAACCATTGGCTTTGGGGTGTCTTACTTATTTTTATTCTACATCAATTTCTACAACAGCAATAGAATCGCCGTCTGCTTCGTTAAAATTTATCTTTACGTTTTCAAGAGAAGAAACCTGTTTTTTTATTTCCGCAAAAGACGGAGTAAGGGAAGATTTACTTTCATCCAACGAAGCCTGAATTACACTCTTTATCTCTTCAGGAACGTCGTTAAGCTCCGCCATACTGACATTCATAACAAGAATGTTGCCGTCTGCTTCAACTGCGGCATCACACTTCATACCGCTTATTTCAAAGCCCTCTTTAAAGCTGTCAATAAGCTCTCCTCCGTGTTTCTCCACATATTTCTGGAGCTCTGTCTGTTCTTTTGTAAGGTCCGTCACCCGCTCTTTCATATTCGAGCAGGCTGAAAAAGAAAATGCCATTATAATCACCAGCACCAACGCACCGATTTTCTTTATTGCATTCATTTCCATTTTCCTCACTTTTTAATTATTTAATAACGGTCTTACCGCCCATATAAGGAACAAGAACTTCGGGGATTGTGATGCTTCCGTCTTCGTTCTGATAATTTTCAAGGATTGCCGCAACAGTTCTTCCTACCGCAACGCCGCTGCCGTTAAGGGTATGAACATACTGCGCCTTGCTTCCCTGACCGTCTTTGTACTTGATATTAGCTCTTCTTGACTGGAAATCTTCAAAGTTACTGCAGGAGGAAATCTCTACATATCTGCCGTAAGAGGGCATCCAAACCTCTATATCATACTTCTTTGCAGCTGTGAAACCAAGGTCGCCAATGCAAATCTGCACAACTCTGTAAGGAAGACCAAGTCCCTGAAGAACGCTTTCAGCATCTCTTGTAAGCTTTTCAAGCTCTTCGTAGGATTCTTCAGGCTTTGCAAACTTAACAAGCTCTACCTTATTGAACTGATGCTGACGGATAAGACCTCTTGTATCTCTGCCTGCGCTACCTGCTTCTGCACGGAAGCACGCGGTATATGCAACGTGCTTAATGGGAAGCTGGCTTCCGTCCAGAATCTGTTCACGGTACATATTTGTAACGGGAACTTCTGCTGTGGGAACGAGGAAATACTCTGTTCCTGCAACCTTGAAAGCATCCTCTTCAAACTTGGGAAGCTGACCTGTTCCTATCATAGAGTTTCTATGCACCATAAAGGGAGGAAATACCTCTGTATAGCCGTTTTTCTCGGTATGAGTATCGAGATAGTAGTTGATTACGGCTCTCTCAAGCTTTGCACCAAGGTCCTTGTAAACTGTGAAACGAGTAC
>JAZRFC010000047.1:0-1620 GCA_045661145.1 Clostridia bacterium
CCCGAAGCTGTATGTGATACAGCGAGAGGTGAAGTTTGTTCGTAGCAAAGCGAATTAAGATGGAAAGGAATTTGATAAGTCAAATTCCAACAGTAAAAAATAAAAGTAACAAGGTAGAAAAAATGACGTAAGTAAGATAAAGCAGATTGAAAAAACACAAGGTCGCTTTGCGGTGGCTGCTGCTTTATCACATCCGAAAAAAGGAGGCAAGGTTATGTTTGCAGATACAGCCAAAATCAAGGTAAAAGCAGGTAATGGCGGAAACGGTCTGGTATCCTTTCACAGAGAAAAATATGTGCCTGACGGCGGACCCGACGGCGGTGACGGCGGCAAAGGCGGAAATATAATATTTAAAGCAGATAAAACAATTTCGACACTTATTGACTTTGCTCACAAAAAGACCTTCAGCGCGAAAAACGGCGAAGATGGTAAAGCTAGAAACAGCTTTGGAAAAAAGGGCGAAGATTTATATATATACGTTCCGGTAGGGACAGTGATAAAGGACGAAAAAAGTGGCAGGGTAATGAAAGATATGTCCTGTGACGGAGAAGAATTTATTGCGGCATACGGCGGAAACGGCGGCTGGGGAAATGTCCATTTTGCTACGGCTACGCGCCAGACGCCGAAATTTGCAAAAGACGGTCTTAAGGGGCAGGAAAGGGAACTTTTGCTTGAGCTTAAGCTTATTGCAGATGTTGGTCTTGCAGGCTTTCCAAATGTGGGAAAGTCAACGCTTCTTTCAGCCGTAAGTGCGGCTCGTCCCAAAATTGCAAATTACCACTTCACAACGCTTGAACCTAATCTTGGAGTAATTAAAATGGGTGAAGGAAAAAGCTTTGTAATGGCAGATATTCCCGGACTGATTGAGGGCGCGCACGAGGGTATAGGACTTGGTCACGAATTTTTAAGACATATTGAAAGAACGCGTCTTATTGTGCATATTGTGGATGTTTCGGGAATTGAAGGAAGAAACCCCATAGAGGATTTCGAAAAAATAAATAAAGAGCTTTCCCTTTACAGCAAGGCGCTTGCAGAGCGCCCTCAGATTGTTGTCGCAAATAAAACCGACATTATCCAGGATGAACAGCTGCTTTTAGAATTTCGTAATTATATCGAAAAAAAGGGGCTTAAGCTCTTTGAAATAAGCGCAGCAGCGCACAAGGGTACAAAAGAGCTTATAAACTATGTTTCAGTTACGCTTGACACATTAGAACCGGTAGAAATATACGAAGCTGATTTTGTTGAAGAGGATTTTACAGCCGAGCCGTTTGAAATTACAAAAGACGGGGAAACCTTTGTTGTTGAAGGTCCGTATATTGAAAAGCTTCTCAGACATTGCAATTTTGAAGATGCAGAAAGTATGCAGTACTTCCAGCTTGCTCTAAGACGCAAGGGGGTTATTGATGCTCTTGAAAAAATGGGATGCGGAGAGGGCGACCCTGTAAGAATGTACGAGCTTGAGTTCGATTATACGGAATAAGGAGAATATATATGATTACATCAAAACAGCGTGCCTATCTGAGAGGATTGGCAAACAGTGAGAACGCTATTTTCCAGATAGGAAAAAGCGGAATAACAGACGAAATATTAGATGAGCTTGAAAATGCTCTTGAAAAACGC
>JAZRFC010000048.1:0-67957 GCA_045661145.1 Clostridia bacterium
CAACATATTTTACCTTGTTTGACTGAAGATGCCCTATAAGATGCCACGTTGCACCCTCGACTTTGTCAAGCTTGTCCCTCAGCTCCTGAGGACGGTTTTCACCGAAAACCTTTTCCCCGAGAGAGTAAGCTTCCGAAATGGTTTCGGCATCAATCGTTTTGGATACGCAAACGAGAGTTACCTCTTCGGGATTTCGCATAGCCCTGAGGCACGCATCCTCAATTTTTTTATGAACGGATTCAAGATTATTCTTTAAGCTCATTGTGAGTTGCCACCTCCGGATTTACCAAAATATCATCATAAAGTCTAAGGGGAGAAAATTTTACCTCCGCAGGGGGAGTAAAACTGCTTCTTACAATATAATAGTCTTCCTCCTGAAGAATAATATCCACAGCACGGAATGATATGACATCGTTTCTGTTTATAACATAAACCCCCGTTACTCCGTCCACAACCCTTATGGCTGCCGCAGGAACATAAAGTCCGTTGTATTCCTCGTAACAGATTTCAAACTCTGCCTTTCTCTTTTCAAAAATTCCTGCAATATCCCGTGTGCATTTCAGCAAAACGGCACAGCTTCCTGCTTCGTCTGTGTTTATTGCCAAAACCGTTGCTTTAACTCCCGCAGATTCGTCAACAGAAAGGGTAACGGTATTTCCTGTTTTTAAGTTTTGCACCTCGTTTTCTTCAAGGATGCAGGCAAGATACCAGGCATATGTATCTACAATCTTTCCTATGCTTCCTGCATCGGGTGTATGGCTTTTAAGAGTGTCGTCAAACCCATAAATTTCCGACACGGAAATTGAAGTAATTTCAGTTTCTTTGATGTTTCTTTCAAGTCCGTCGAGAGATGCGTAGAAATATCCTGCCGCAGGTGCGCGCACCTCCTGACGGATTCCGCCGAGCTGTTGCTCAAGCTCGTACTTTTTACCCTTAAGCTCCGACAAAAGATTTGCCGTTGAACCGCGGTCATCGGTGGCATCCTTTTTTATGAGAAGATTAGAAAGCTGAGTTGCATTTTCCGTTGCCGAAATAAAGTCCTGATTTCTGACAGCCTCGCGGATTGCTGCAGAAAGGTCTTTAAGTCCCGAAAAGATACGTGCTTCGTCCGAAGCGTACATATTGGAAAAGCTGTTGGCTTTTTCAATATCGTCAATTCGTTTTGTTACAGATTTAAGCTGCTTAACAAGCTCCTCATTATAATTACCGCTGATGGTGATACCCAGACTGCCGTTTTTAGAAACCCTTGTTCCGTCCTGAACACCTGACTCAAAAGCTCCCTTGGACTCGGGTGAAACAACAGTTTCATTACGGAGAATGTAGCCTTCACCGTTTATTGTTTTACGGACATTTATCATTTGTGCAGTTTCTGTGTCAAAAGGCGCACTGCAATAGCTGACCGTACTTATGAATGCCAATAACAGGGAAAAAAGCAAAAATCTTTTCAGGTATTTGTTCATTTTAGTGTGCGCCTCCTTTTTGTATAATCAGTAGATTTTACAGAGCTTCACTCTGCTCCTTTTCTGCCGCCATAAAGTTTACGGGGTAGGTGGGGATAATAGTTGAAATTGCGTGTTTATAGATAAGCTCCTGCTTACCATCACAATCAAGGACCACCGTATAGTTGTCAAAGCCTGTTACAAGACCTCTTATCTGAAAACCGCTTACAAGGAAAATTGTAATAGCCTGCTTGTCTTTCCTTACCTGGTTCAAAAATACGTCCTGCAAATTAATCTGTGTCTTCATTGTCAAAATCCTTTCTTGTTAATAATTATTTCTTCAGCCTGACTTTGTACATTTTCAAAATCAAGCCAATGTACCTCGTTATTCTTTCTTAGCCACGTCAGTTGCCTTTTGGCATACCTGCGTGTGTTTCTTTTTAAAAGCTCCACCATCTCATTATAGGTGCACAAGCCTTTAAAATACCATACCGCCTCGCGGTAACCTATTGCCGCCGCAGCGGTGGTCATTCGGGGAAGATTGGGGAGAACAAATTCTCTGACCTCGTCCAATAGCCCCTCCTCAAGCATTATATCCACCCTTTTGTCAATGCGACTGTAAAGAAGCTCTCTGTCTATATCAATTGCAAGGTAAATATAGTCGTAGGGGCTTTCCTCGGGCCTGCTTTCACTGTCGAGCAGGCTTCGCGTTTTTCCCGTAGTGCGCACCGTTTCAATGGCGCGGACAACTCTTTTTATATCGTTGGGATGAAGAATTTTTGCCGCTTCGGGGTCTTCCGCAAGGAGAATCTCAAACAAAGCCTCATTCCCGTTTTCCTCTGCATAACGGATAAGCTCATGGGAGAGCTTATCATCCCTCTTGGGCGCAGAAAATGTTGTTGCATAAACCGTATTATCAGCATAAAGTCCCGTGCCGCCAACCATTATGGGGAGCTTACCCCGATTATGTATGTCGCGGATTATACCATGTGCCATAGAACAGTATCTTTCTACGCTGAATTCCTCCCACGGCTCCGCCACGTCAATCATATGGTGGGGTATGTTTCCCGTTTCTTCCTTTGTGGGTTTTGCCGTGCCTATGGATAGGTTTTTGTAAACTTGCATTGAGTCGCAGGAGATAACCTCACCGTCAAATTTTTCGGCTAAGGCTATTCCAAGCCCCGTCTTTCCCGAGGCTGTTGCACCTGCAACTATTACAAGGGGTATCTTTTTTGTCATAGCCATACCCCCGTCAGACAATTCTGCCAAACATTTTCTCTATCTGGTAACGGGTAAGCTTTACTGTAATAGGTCTTCCGTGGGGGCAGGTTGTAATGCCTTCAAGAGAAGATGCCTCAGCGTAAAGTTTTTCAAGCTCGGGAAGAGAAAGCTTCTGATGTGCTTTAATGGCACTTCGGCAGGCAATTGTGTAAATTGCCTTGTCAAGCATTGCACAAATCTCTCCCGGCTCGCCTCCTGCCAGAACACCAAGTATTTCGATAAACAATCCCTCGCCCTCGTGGAAAGGGCAGTCAGAGGGAAGAGAACGCAATACTACGCTGTTTGTCCCGAAATCCTCAACCTGAAACCCCATAGAGAGAAGAAGCTCGCTTTGTTCAAGAGAAAGTGTCTTTTCCTCGGGAGTAAGGTTTACGGTAATTGGCATCAGCAAAAGCTGAGTATCTGTCCTATATCCGCTTCTGCGGATTTCCTCGTAACGGATTCTTTCGTGGGCGGCGTGTTGGTCCATCAGGAAAAATTCGCCGTCGCCCTCCGCAAGTATATATGTGTCGAAAAGCTGACCGATAATTTTCACATCGCAAGTGGTATCGGGTTTCTTTTGGGCTCGTGCTTTTTCAATAGCTTCCTGAATTTCCTTAGAAAAATCAATTTTCCTCTCTTTTTCCACAGGCGGTGCAGGTTTTATATTCTGTACTCCCTCAATCTCTCTTACCGGAAGCTTGCCGTCAAATGAACTTACTTCTTCGCGAATCTGATTTTGGGTAAGAATCCTGGGTTTGGGAGGTTCCTTTGGGGGAGTGTAGGGGGTAAATGCCGACTTTATCACCTCTGCCTTGGGCTTGGTGAAGGAAATCTGCTCGGCATTTTTTATGGTAACGGGCATCTTGAATGCTTCCTTGTTCTTAAAAACGCCCACATCTCTCGGTGCGGCAACTTCTGTAAGTGCATTTTTTACAGCCCAATAAGCCGCCTCGTACACCTCCTGCTCGGAAGCAAATTTAACCTCTGTTTTACCGGGATGTACATTCACATCCACAAGGGCGGGGTCTATTTCCACGTTCAGTATACATACGGGGAATCTTCCTACCATAAGTTCGTTCTTGTAGGCCTCGCTTACAGCGGCAAGAAGTGTTTTGTTTACCACAAATCTGCCATTTATAAAGATTACCTGCATCAGTCTGTTCGGCCTTGAAAGGTTGTTTTTGCCCGTCAGACCGAAAACACGGATACCGTTTTTTGTGTAGTCAACCAAAGCGGTGGAATTTGCTATATCCTTGCCGTAAACCGAGTGAACAGCGTTTTTCAGGGTGTTATCTCCCGGAGAGAAAAGCACGTCCTTGCCGTCACGGATAAGACGGATTGAAACATCGGGATGGCTGAGTGCCTGCTTATTGCAGACATCTGTTACGGCAGAAGCTTCAACGGAATCCTTTTTCAAAAACTTCATTCTCGCAGGGGTGTTGAAGAAAAGGTTTTTCACAATTATTGTTGTTCCGTCTGGACAGCCTGCACCCTCGAAAAGCTTTTCCTCTCCGCCCTCAACCACTACATGGGTACCCTCGTCGGAAGTGCGTTGCTTTGTAAAAAGCTCCGTACGGCTCACTGCTGCAATGGAACAAAGTGCCTCTCCACGGAAACCGAGGGTGGCAATATGCTCTAAATCCTTGTCAGTTTTTATCTTGCTTGTGGCGTGGCGTAAAAATGCTGTACGGGCATCTTCTTTATCCATACCGCTGCCGTTGTCGGCAACTCGCATATATGTGCTGCCACCGTCTTTGATTTCAACGGTGACGGTTGTAGCACCTGCATCAATGGCATTTTCCACCAGCTCTTTTATAACGCTGGCAGGTCGTTCTACAACTTCACCTGCCGCAATTTTTTCAGCAGTAAATTTGTCAAGTACATTAATTTTTCCCATGGAAAGCCTCCTTTCCCGAATGATTGGTTTAAATGTTATATAAGTTTCTGTAATTCGTAGAGCTTATTCATTGCTTCTATCGGAGTAAGGGTGGTTACGTCAATAGCCCTAAGTGCTTCCACAACTTTGCTGTTTTCCATATCGGCAAAGCCTATCTGCATGGAAGCATCATCTTTTTCAGATATATCTGCGGCAATTTTTCCGCCTGTTTCACTTGCACGGGTATTTCCCTCAACAGAAGCCAAAACTTCCTTTGCTCTTTTGATAACGCTTTCGGGAACACCTGCAAGCTTGGCAACCTCAATACCGAAGCTATCGTCTGTGCCGCCACGGACAATTCTTCTGAGGAATGTGATGTCGTCTCCCCTCTTTTTGCAGGCAGTGTTATAATTCACAACTCCCGAAAGAGTGCCCTCAAGTGCAGTAAGCTCGTGATAATGTGTGGCAAACAGTGTTTTTGCCCCTACTTTTTTTGCAATATGTTCAATAACTGCCCAGGCAATGGAAAGCCCGTCAAAGGTGCTTGTACCTCTGCCTATTTCGTCAAGAATACAAAGGCTCTTCTTCGTAGCGTTTTTAAGGATATAGCTGACCTCGTTCATTTCCAGCATAAATGTACTCTGTCCCGAAGCAAGGTCGTCGGAAGCACCGATTCTTGTAAATATCTTGTCAATAATTCCGCACTCTGCACTCTGCGCAGGAACGAAAGAGCCAATCTGTGCCATAAGGACAATGAGTGCCGTCTGGCGCATATATGTTGATTTACCTGCCATGTTAGGGCCGGTAATAACTGACATTCTGTTATCCTTGCAGTCAAGGATTGTATCATTGGGAACGAAAAGACTGTCGGAGAGAACCTTTTCCACAACGGGATGTCTGCCCTCTTTTATTACAAGCTTGTCCGAAAGGTTAACCTCGGGCTTTTTGTAGCCGTTTTTAACAGCCGCCTCTGCAAGGGAATAGATAGTATCTGTTACGGCAATAGCGTGGGCTGTTTTTTCAATTCGTTCCATATGCTCGCAGATTCTCTCGCGGATACGTTGAAATTCCTCATACTCAAGCTGAACAAGTTTTTCGCTTGCACCGAGGACACTGCTCTCAATATCTTTAAGCTCTGCCGTGATAAACCTCTCTCCGTTGGTGAGAGTCTGCTTTCTCATATAATCATCGGGTACCTTTGAAAGCTGAGAGGTTGAAACCTCAATAAAGTAACCGAAAACCTTGTTGAATTTAACCTTTAAGGTTTTGATTCCCGTTCTTTCGCGCTCTCTCGCTTCAAGCTCTGCAATGAAATTACTTCCACCCCGGGTGATACTTCTGAGTCTATCAATCTCTTCAAGGAAACCGTCGCGGATAATGTTACCCTCGCGAAGTGTTATGGGAGGCTCAGGATTAATAGCCCTCTCGAGCAAATCTCTCAAATCTTCAAGGGTGTCAAGGTTTGCCGCCTGAACACTTAAAATAGTGCTTCTCGTTCTGCACAGAATTTTGTGCAGAAATGGAAGCCGGGCAAAGGACACACACAAGGATGCAAGGTCACGGGCATTTGCCGTTCCGACACTCAGTCGGCTCATAAGCCTTTCAATATCGTTTACACCTGTAAGTGCATCGGAAAGGTCATCACGAATGTCCATTGCGGATACCAATTCCTCAACGCCGGAAAGACGGTTGTTAACAGATGCCGCATTTACCAAGGGGCGTAAAATCCATTGCTTGAGCATTCTCGTACCCATGGATGTCTTTGTATTGTCAAGCACCCAGAAAAGACTGCCACGCTTGGATTTGTCCCGCATTGTTTCAACGAGTTCAAGATTTCTTACCGTTGCGGCATCGAGGTCCACAAACTCTTGAGAAGTGTAAATATCCATTGTGTGGATATGTGCCATTTTTGCTTTCTGTGTTTCTAAAATGTACTGAATGAGTGCAGTTGCGGAAACCCTGAGAAGTCTGTCGGAAATATCATTACTGTTTTTAAGCTGTGATGCCAAAAGCTCACGTGATTCTTTTTCCGCGTCCTCAAAATCGTATGTAAAGGTGAGAGCATCTGTACGGCTCTCGATATACTCTGTGATTTTCTTATTCTGAAAGGAGTTTCCTCCAAGGGCAATTTCAACAGGGGAGAAGCGAGCAAGCTCGTTTATAAGCTTGTCGCAGGTAATATCGTCATAAAGGGTTGTTCCCAAAAGCTCGCCTGTTGAAACATCCACAAATGACACACCGCAATCGTTGCCGATTCGGCAAACGGATGCCATATAATTTGTCTTTCGGGAGTTAAGGAGTGAATCATCAAGAATTGTGCCGGGTGTGACAATACGGATAATGTCACGCTTTACAATTCCCTTGACCGACCTGGGGTCTTCCATCTGCTCGCAGATGGCAACCTTGTGCCCCTTGGCAACGAGTCTTGCAATATATGTGTCCGCCGCATGGAAAGGGACACCGCACATGGGAGCACGCTCCTCCTGACCGCAGTCACGGCCCGTGAGGGTGATTTCAAGGTCCCTGGAAGCCACAATTGCATCTTCAAAGAACATTTCATAAAAATCGCCCAGCCTGAACATCAGGATAGTGTCAGGGCACTTTTTCTTTATTTCCATGTATTGCTTCATCATTGGAGTAAGCTCTGCCATGGGTTTTCCTCCTTAGTAGTAAATTACAAAAGGCTGACTTTGTTAGCCGCAACTTGAACAAGAAGAGCAATTTCCTGTGCAACCGCCGGGGATTTTACCTGTAATGTGGAATGAAAGAATGTTGTTCATCTGGTCAATTACTGCCTGAAATGTTCTCTGTGCATTGATGTATGCAGTAATTGTGTCGTTTGTTGTCATTTTGGAATAAGCCTCTTCAAGCTCCTCGCGGATTTCGGCAATTCTTTCTTCGGAAACATCGCCTTTCTGAATTTCTGCGCCAAGGCGTGTTCTTACATCGCTGTATTCCTTGAGAAGAGCAAGTGCTTCTTCGTCGTTTTCCTGCTTAAGCTCTGCCGCTTTAAGTTCTTTGTACTCTTTGCTCTCAATGATTGCTTCACCGAGCTCTCTTGCTTTTTCAAAAATTTCTGCCATTTTTAGTTACCGTCCTTTTATATAAATTTTATTTTAATTCTCCATACAAAATCCAAGTTTGCGCTTTTGTGATATGCACATCGATGATTTTTCCCACAAGGGAAAAATCACCCTTGAAATTTACTATCTTGTTGGCATAGTTTCTGCCCGTCATCATATCAGGGTCAGTTTTGCTCTGCCCCTCTACAAGGATTTTTTCAATATTGCCCTCATGCCGCAGATTAAGCTTGTAACTTATCTCGTTCTGCTTGTCAAGGAGTGTGCGGAATCTTTTGTCAATTACCTCCTTGGTGGAAACATTTTCCCACTCTGCCGCTTTAGTACCCTCTCTGGGGGAGTAGATGAATGAGAAAATAGAATCAAATCCAACCTCGCTGAGAATAGAGAGCGTGTCCTCAAAATCCTTGTCCGTTTCTGTGGGGAATCCGACAATAATATCTGTGGTAAGGGAAAGGTCGGGCATAAGCTCCTTTGCCTTTTTAACAATCCCCATATATTTTTCACGGTCATAATGTCTGTTCATATCCGAAAGAACCTTGCTGCTTCCAGACTGCAGGGGAAGATGAAGACTCTTGCATATCTTTTCTTCCTGAGCCATTACCCCGAGAAGCTCCTCGGAAATATCCTTAGGATGGCTGGACATAAAGCGGATTCTTTCAATTCCGTCAATAAGACACACCTTTTTAAGGAGATTTGCAAATCCGTTTTCCTCGCCACGGTCCTTGCCGTAGGAGTTTACGTTCTGACCAAGGAGCATCACTTCCTTGACACCGCTTTTTGCAAGCATCTCAATTTCGGAGAGGATGTCCTCTTCCATTCGGCTTCTTTCACGTCCGCGTACGTACGGTACGATGCAGTAGGAACAGAAATTATTACAGCCG
This sequence comes from Clostridia bacterium, assembly GCA_045661145.1. Classification (GTDB taxonomy): domain Bacteria; phylum Bacillota; class Clostridia; order UMGS1883; family UMGS1883; genus UMGS1883. The sequence goes on from JAZRFC010000048.1 coordinate 8,543, forward strand.
TACATAACAGATACAAATGCCTTTGCACCGCCGTCGTAATTTACGGGGATTCCCTCACAAATTACTCCCTCGCCCGAAATGTCAATAACCCTTTCCCTGTGCTCCATAACATCGGACAGGAGAGAGGGGAATTTCCAAAGCACGTGTGTGCCGAAAATAAGGTCCACGTGGCGGTATTTTGACTTAACCCTTTTGGCAATCTGTGGCTGTTGTACCATACAACCGCAGATGCCGATTATAAGTGAGGGCTTCCTCGCTTTTACGTGTTTTAATGCACCAAGGTTTCCGTACACCCTCTCGTGGGCGTTTTCACGGATGGCACAGGTGTTGAAAATTATCACATCTGCCTTTTCTCTGTCATCTGTCAGGTTAAAGCCCATCTCAAGGAGCATTCCCTCGATTCTCTGTGAATCGTTGACATTCTGCTGACAGCCATAGGTTTCCACCATCGCGTACTTAGGTTCTCCCGAAAGAGAAGTTTTTATTGAGTTTATATATTCTTTCTGAAGAGCCTTATCCTCAGGAGAGATAAATATTTTTTCAGCCAAAAAACTCATCCAATCTTTTTATTATAAATGTACACTTTATTATATAATATATAATAAAAAAAGTCAAAGGAAAAACGATGTTTTCTTTGACTTTTTTCGCTATATTAGAGTTTTATAATTGCGTCGGAAATTATGTCGAAATTTATATCAATGCTTCTAAAACTCCAGAACTCGTCGGGGGCGTGCATTGTTTCAGGTTCGTCGGGGAGCATTGCGCCGAATGCAACGCAGTTTTTAAAGGCTTTCGCATAGGTTCCTCCGCCGATTGCAACAGGTTCCAGAGCCTCTCCCGAATGCTTTCTGTATATGTCTGAAAGTGTAGTTACAAGGTGACTGTCACGGGGAACATAGAGGGGCTTGTCATGAAAGAATATGTCCGCCGTAAGCCCTTTTTCTTCTGCCGCTTTTTTGATGTTTGAGATAACCTCTTCTCCGTCTGCTGTAATGGGATAGCGGATGTCGTAGCAAAGCTCGCATTTTGTGCTGTCGGCACAGATTACTGAGGGGTTAACGCTGATTTTTGTCATATCGTCGGCAATATTAATCCCAAGGGCATCAGCCGTGGTAAGAGAACACAGTTTTGCGAATGTGGAATCGGGATAAAGCGAGGAGATTTTACACGCCAATTTTAAAATTGCATTTTCACCCTTTTCAGGAGTGCTTCCGTGGGCAGATTTACCCTTTGCATGAAGCTCATTTCCGTCTATAAACGCAGTTGCTTCGTCGGGAACGATATTTATAACTTTGCCACCCTCAAACTTAAAGTCGGGAGCAATATTTTTTTCAACGCCTGAAATTTTTACACGGAGAAGACCTTTTTCACCGAAAACAACGGGATAATCCGCATCAGGAGAAAAAGCAATTGTGGGAAGCTCTTCTGTTTCTTTGTATGCCTGCATACATTTCCAGCTCCCAGCTTCTTCATCACCGCCGATTATAAGGCGTACCCTCTTGGAAAGCTCAATTCCACTGTCTTTTATGGCTTTCATACAGTAAAGAGCAAGCAGGGCAGGTCCCTTGTTGTCAATTACACCTCTGCCGTAAACTCCGTCGTCGGTTACAGTACACTCGAGAGCAGGATAGCTCCAGCCGTCACCCGTTTCAACGGTGTCGGTATGGACAATTATTCCTAGCATTTTATCGCCCTCGCCCATTTCAACAAAGCCACAGTAACCGCCTACATTTTTCGTCCTGAATCCAAATCTTTTGCCAATGGACAAAAATTCTTCAATAGCATCGTTTATACCCTTTCCCAAGGGTGCCAAATCGGTCTTTTCACCGCAGTTTCCGTTAATGCTATTGATTGCAATAAGCTTTTTTAAGTCTTCCAAAAATTCTGTTTTGTTAAGTGTAAATTCCATATTTATTCTCCTAAATCAAATATATGACGTTTCTACTGTAATAACCGCATAATAATTTTCGTCAATTTCCGTGATGCATTTTTCAAGCTCTGCAGAAATTTTATCCTTAGCAAAAAATCTCTCTGCAGGGACAATCAAATCAAAAATTACATTGGTGTGAGTAGGCCCCGGAACAATCCTGAGGTCGTGAACATTCCCCTCAGGACAAACTATGTCCAGCCTTTTCTGGAGCGTGGTGTAAATTTCTTTCAAAATAGGATTATTAACATCGATGGGGTCCATATGAATAAGTGCTTCGCAGCCAAGCTCTTCGGAAATCTGTCTTTCCACAAGGTCTGCCGCATCGTGGAGCAGAAAAATCTCCTTGCTTCCGTCAACCTCCATATGAAGAGATACGAAAATCTTGTTGGGACCGTAATCGTGTACGACAAGGTCGTGAATCCCTACCGTTTCGGGATTTTGACGAACAATTTCCTCAACTCTTTTCACAAATTCATGGTCGGGAGTGCCTCCAAGCAGGGGAGAGGAGGTCTTTATGACAGCATCAAGCCCCGATTTTATAATCAGGAGGGAAACAATAACACCGGCAAAACCATCTATCTTAATATTTGTAAAGTGCATAACAACAGAGGAAAAAAGGATTGTTGCCGTTGCAATGGCATCGCTTATAGAGTCGGTTGCAACAGCAAAAAGGACAGAAGAGTGTATCTTTTTGCCGCAATGACGATTGTAGTATGCCATATAAAGCTTAACCAATATGGAAATAACCAATACAACTGCAACATATTTATTAAAAACAAATTCTCCGGGGTGGATAATTTTGCTTATTGATGAACGGACAAGCTCGACACCGACAAAAATAATAGCAATGGATATAAACATTCCTGCAATATACTCGATTCTGCCGTGTCCGAAAGGATGTTCCTTATCGGCTTTCTGGCCCGAAAGGATGAATCCGAAAAGGCTTATAACAGAAGAGCCTGCATCAGTTAAGTTGTTGAATGCATCGGCGGTTATTGCAATTGAAGAACTGACAAAACCTATGAAAAGCTTTATCGCAAACAGGAACAGGTTCAAAAATATCCCTGCTCCTCCGCAGACATAACCGTATATAGTTCTGACTGTTTTTTGGTCGGCATCTTCGGGAAGAAAACGCCCCAGAAGCAGGGATATCATATTATTCCTCCAAATTTTTTAGAATGGAAGCATCTCGTATGCTCTTAAAATAATATATATAACGTAAACGACATATATAACTACGCCGAGGAGTCCCACGGGACGGGAAACCTTGTTTCTTGCCTTGTAGATAAAGAACATAAGGGCGCTCATACCTATAAGAAGAATGGTGTCAATAACTGCACCGAAATCACAGGTAAGAGGGTGAACAATGCCACTCATACCAAGGATAAAGAGAATGTTGAATATGTTGGAGCCTACAACATTACCCAAAGCAATTTCGCTTTCACCCTTCTTTGCTGCAACAACACTTGTTACAAGTTCGGGAAGACTTGTTCCCACCGCAACAATGGTAAGACCGATTAAAAGCTCACTCATATTAAATGCTCTTGCAAAGAATGTTGCGGAATCAACGGTAAGAGTTCCGCCGGCAACGATGCCGACAATACCGATTATGATAAAAATAATGCTCTTTAAGGGAGAAAGGGTTTTGTATTCATCAGCACTTTCCTGAGTTCGATTCTTAAGAGCAGAGCGTACAAGAATGAGAATGTAAACGATAAACAGAACGAAAAGAACAATTGCTTCTGCAACCGAAAGCGTTCTGTCCCACATCATTATAGCTAAAATTACCGCAGAAAGAATGCTTAGGGGGAAGTCCCTTTTCATAATTACCTTATCAACAACAAATGGGCAAATAAAAGCAGAAACGCCTACAACACCCAAAAGATTAAAAATATTAGAGCCAACCACATTGGCAATGGAAAGGTCATAAGCACCTTTGATTGATGCGGAAATACTTACAGCCGCCTCGGGAAGAGAAGTTCCAATAGAAACGATTGTAAGACCAATTATAACAGCGGGAATCTTAAGCAGTTTCGCAACGGAACTGCTTCCGTCAACAAACAGGTCTGCACCCTTGATAAGAAAGGAAAAACCTAAAACTAAAAGGAATAAATTCAATACGTAATCCATAAAAAATCACCTCATAAAAAATTTTTGTGTGGTGAGTCTTTAGTGTATCTCCTTTGCACAAAAAAAGACTTTTACCGCACAAATATAATGCAGTAAAAGTCTTGCTGTTTAATACAAAGGCGGGCAATAGGATTGCCGTACTGACGCCATTGTACCGAATTACATAAACTCGGTAGCTACTCCCTTTTACGGAGAGAATTTTAACATAAAAATTACCATTTGTCAATAATCAAAAAGGCAGTATCTCAAACGCTCTCAATACAGTATATGCAACATATATCACATATATTACTACGCAGACAAGTCCCTCGGGACGGTTAACCTTTTTGTTTGTTAGACAAGCAAAATACATAACTACATTTACAAAGATAAGAATTATCGTGTCAATGAGGGCTTCTGTTCCGCAATTAAGAGGATGGACAAGACCACTCATACCTAAAATAAACACAATATTGAACAGGCAGGAGCCTACCACATTGCCGAGGGCAATCTCACTTTCGCCCTTCTTAGCCGCAACAATACTTGTTACAAGCTCGGGAAGAGATGTTCCCACAGCAACTACCGTAAGGCCGATAAGCATTTCGCTCATACCAAAGGCACCTGCAAAAAATTTGGCACTGTCAACGGTAAATGTTCCTCCAATAATTATACCTGCACCGCCCAGCAGAATGAAAACAAGGCTTTTTAAAACGGACATAGGCCTATCATCGCTTTCAGTCTGATGAGGGTTTTTAAGGGCAGACCTTACCAATATAATCATATATGCTATAAAAACTACGAACAGAATTACTGCCTCAATACGGGAGAGCGTTCTGTCAATAAGCATAACACCTAATACAACAGTTATTCCTATACAAAGGGGGAAATCTCTCTTCATAATCATCTTATCCACAACAAAGGGGCAGATAAGAGCGGAAAACCCAACAACCATCAATAAATTAAATATGTTAGAACCTATAACATTTGCGATAGAAAGGTCGTAGCTTCCCTGAAGTGATGATGTAATACTTACAGCCGCCTCGGGAAGAGAAGTTCCGATAGAAACTATTGTAAGACCAATTATAACCGACGGAATTTTAAATATTTTCGCAACGGAGCTGCTTCCGTCAACGAATAGGTCAGCACCTTTTACAAGAAGAAAAAAACCGCCGATAAGTAAGACTAAATTCAGAATATAATCCATAATTGCACCTCTTTCGATTAGATATTCTATATCTGAAACGAGGAGTTGTCAAGAATAAAAACAAAGCTCGACAAAAATTCCGCCAAGCTCCCTTATATAATACATAGGGAGAAGATAAAGCGGAGTATCGCCCGAAACGCCGTATACTTCAACTCCGTATCTTTTGGCAACTTTCTGTGCTCTGTACTGATGAAAATTATTTGTAATCAGGGTAACGGCATGGGGGAGCTTTTCCGTTGCTATTATTTCCTTTGAAAAAGAAAGGTTTTCCTGTGTGGACGTGGATTTGTCCTCTATATAAAGTCTTTCTTTTTCAATACCCTTTTCAGTAAGCCAATCATACATTGCCTGTGCCTCGCTGATATGCTCGTCAGAACCTTGTCCGCCTGATAGAATACAAGGAACTTCGGGATTTTCGCTAAGGTAGGAATATGCCGCCTCCAACCTTTTAAGAAGTGACAGGCTGGGACCATTGGGATTTACCTTGCAGCCAAGGACAATTACGGTAGTTTTTTTGTCAGGGGAGTTATATGCCGCACGAATCATATTAAATGTGGCAAAGCCCGTGAATATAATGCAAAGTGCAAGAATGAGTGAAACTGCCGAAAAAACTGCTTTCCAGAGCTTGTTTTTCCACAAAGCCTTGATTGTACAATTGATTTTACCGTACAATGCCCCATAGAAAAATAAAACTGCACCCAAAAGAAGCCCTGCAATATTTCCTATGTTAAGAATCCCGAACATCGTAAAGGGAAGCAGGAAAATAAAAAACAAAAATAATGAAATTGTGATTAGTAAATAATTCTTTTTCATAACATTAACTCTTGAACTCTTTTCCATTAATAAGAAAATCAATGGAAACGTTAAAATATTCAGACATTTTGATAAGCATATCAATACTTGGTTCACGTTTACCATTTTCATAATGAGAAAGTGCTTCACGAGTAATGTTTAAATCCATAGCAACCTTTAACTGTGTCAAACGACGTTCTTTTCTGATTTGTTTTAATCCTTTCAAAAAAAATCACCTCTTGATAGAGATATTATGTTATAATGTGTCGCTTTTCCCCAAATTGCATTTAGAACAAAGAGTCTGTAAATTATCTATTGTTGTTTTCCCGCCTTTTGACCAAGGTATAATGTGGTCAATATGTAATTCAAGAGAAGAGTCTTTCGCAGGAGAAGAACCGCAAGCACAGCATTTAAAGTTATCTCTCTTCAGAACCTGATACCTTAATTTGACAGATATATTTCTTGAGGAGTTGCGAGAATTCTTTTCTGTCTTTTGTTGGCACTTCGGACACTTTCTCAACCATACATCACATCCGTTTGCGAAATATTTATGCCCGCAATTAAGACATTCCATTTCAAAGAATTTTTGGTTGTAATGAGTTTCGGAAATGCCTGCATAACCAAGATTCTTTTGATTGTTTTTGTTTATGTACCCTGTATCTGTTGTTTTCATAGTTTTCCACTCCGCCCTAATGCTTGTCCTGTGAAAATCATTTGTATTCACACTTCCTGTTTTGAAGATATGTTTTATTTTTTATGTAGACACTCTGCGACCTGCTCGGAAATTTGTTTCATTCCTAACTCGGTAGGATGACCGTTTTCTTTGTCTATTTCTTTAAGATATAAATATTTGACGTTGTTTTTTTCGCAGGCTTCTATAAAGCCATTGGTAATCTCTTCTTTCAAATCAGTGTTTATGATAACGATTATATCCTGAGCAACTTTTTTTGCTTTGTCAATCAGATAGCAAAATGCAGGCAACACGCACTTTAATTCCTCGGCAGTCCAATCTGAATACTTAAGATTCCCGATAGGAGCATCTATCCAGGAATCGTTAGTTCCTCCGAATATAAGCATTGTGTCGATTTTGTTTTCAATAAAAACTTTTTCCAATATATATTTGTCTAGTCTGTTAATGAATGATGATTCGTCAGGAAGAGTCGGCCTTACCGTATTACAAATTGTTGAACCCGAAAAACTATCGTTAAGTATTATGTTAAGGCTGTTTTCGTTTGCGAATATATGCCACCAGGTTTTTTCTACGCCTTTGACGATTGGCTTGTCTTTCCTTTCGTCGCAATAATAAGCGTGATGTCCTTCGGGAATATATCCCGCATAAGTTGAGTAACTGTCGCCCATTATAAATATGTTTTTCTTAGTTTTCATTTCTCACACCCCATTTGAATTTAATTATATTTGGCACAGCAACACACAGCACTGAACGTGGGTTGTGCTGTGTCTGCGACACTATTGCTTATGACAGTGTTTTCTTATAACACATCTGTCGCAATTAGGTTCTGCTGTGCAAATTTTTGCTTGACCATCCGCACAATAGCTCCAAAGAAAATTGTCTAATTCTGCATAAAGTTTATTTGTGCTATCCTTCATGTCTGTCATAACAGCAAAAAAATCATCATCGGAAATATTTATGTTGTTAGAAATGTTTAATCTCTCGGGGGAGAGTATCCTTTTCAGGTGAACGTCAGGCTTTGCACCGTCTATGCCGACATTTCGCAAATATTCCCACGCCAATGCAGGGCCTATTGTTTTCATCTTCAAGTTGCTCTCGTTAGAGGATAACTTTTCAACAATTTTGAATGCTGGTTCGGATAAAAGAAAACCATCAACAGAACCATATAATTTTTCAATCTCGATAAGTTTTCTGATGTTTTGATGCAAATTATTAAAATCTCTATTTGTTACTTGACTTCCACATTTGATGTTTTTTATTTGCTCTACAAAGTAATGTTCATCACATTCAAGTATTTTTTTATAGTCATAGTCAAAGAAAATCTTTTGTATTATATCTAATTTTTCTTCTATGCGTTGCCATTTTTGCCGATTGCTTAATTTGGACAATATTAATGCTTTGCAGTGTTCGTTCAAGTCGTAAAATTTTCCTGATTTTCTTAATTTATACTCTTTCAAAGCGATTGAAGGATATAAAAGGTCTGGGTATGTTTCAAAAAACTTTTCCAAATCATATATAAAATCGTACTTATTTATTCGTGTTTTGTGTTGCAATTCATTGTGTTCTTTGTTCTTTGCTTTGATCTGCTTGCTTTTCGCAGTAGTGACGGATGCAATCAACTTTCTTCTTATTGTTCCGCATTTGTTAGTTAATGACTTATATACAATTTCAGCAATCTTATTTTTGCGAAACAACAATTCTAACCAATATTCAGTTTCAAAACTTTCCTTTAAGGCTATTTCTAATTTGTTTATAAAATCAGCCTTGCTTTGAGCGTATTTTGCCTCGTGAAGGTTTGCACCTATTGACGAAGAACATCTTAACAATTGATTTACATACACAGAACAACCTTTAATGTTATCGCAAATGTCGGATATTTCTATTGCAAAATTTATAGTTTCTTCTCTTAATAAGTTTTTCTGGCCCATACACTTTTCTCCTTTGTCGATATACTCGCTTTGCTCGTTCGATATATTTTGCTTCGCAAAATTCGATATAACCTCGCTTTGCTCGGTTTCGATATGATATAAATCTCGTTGCCGTAAGGCAACATATCGAGCCGTTAGGCATATCGAGTTCTAACAGAACATATCAAAAATCTCGCAAGAGATTTATATCGATGAGTGCTATGTGCGACATAATAGCACACAGCACTCAACATGTGAAGTTTGTGGGAATTGGTCGAACACGTGGACTTCCTTTAGTATATATCCGTTTTGACATAGGTATTTTGTATCCCTTGCCATTGTGGCAGGGTCGCAGGAAACATAAACAATTCTCTCCGGCTTCATTTCTGCAATAGAGGAGAGAAGCTTTTCATCGCATCCTTTTCTGGGTGGGTCGAGAACAACTACGTCGGCTTTTTCACCGTTTCTTATAAGCTTCGGCGCAACATCCTCTGCAGGCCCACAATAAAATTCCGTGTTGTCAATGCCGTTTAATTCTGCGTTTTCCTTTGCGTTTTTCACGGCATCCTCTACTATTTCAATGCCTATAACTTTCTTCGCTTTTGGGGCAAGGAAAAGACTGATGCTTCCCGTTCCGCAGTAAAGGTCGAACACGGTTTTTTCTTTATCAAGGGCAGCAAGCTCCAACGCTTTTTCGTAAAGCAGTCTGGTGGTGCAGGGGTTTACCTGATAAAAACTTTTATAATGCACCTTATATTTAACTTCGCCAACATTATCGATAATGTACGGAACTCCATATATTACCTTATCTCTGTCGCCGTACACATTATTTGTTCTGTCGGGGTTTATGTTTACAACAATCCCTTTCACAAAAGGAAATTTTTCCGTAATTGCATCAACAAGGATTTCGGTAGAGGGGAGCGACTTTTTTGCAACAAGTACAAGCACCGCCTCGTCTTTACCTGTTCGCATACATATTCTGCGAAGATTTCCCGAAGCCGTTTCTTCATCATAAATATCTATGCCGTTATCGGTTGCCCATTTGCATACGGCACCGACAACCTCGTTTGTTCTTACGTCCTGCAAACTGCATGCCTCGGGGACAACAACTCTGTGGCTGTGTGGTGCGTAGAAGCCTGCACAAACCTCTCCGTCAATAACTGTTACGGGAAACTGTGCCTTATTTCTGTAATTATAGCAAGGATTGCTTCCCGTGACAGAATCAATTTTAGCACCGGAAAATCCGCCGATTCTTACAAGGGCGTCAAGGACTTTATTCTTTTTGTACTCAAGCTGATAGCTGTATTCAACACTCTGCATACTGCAGCCGCCGCACTTCTGGAAAACCTCACAACGGGGAGTGGTTCTCAGCGGTGACGGTTCTATAACCTCCAGAAGCTTGCCGTAGCCGTAATTCTTCTTTTCCTTAACAATCAGAATTTTTGCAATATCGCCCTTGACTGCACCGGGTACAAATACCGTAAAACCGTCAGGCTTGGCAATTCCCTCGCCATCGGAGCCGAATCCAATAATCTCTGTTATATGTTCTGTATTTTTGTACATTTGTCCTGCTTCCTTTCGGGAGTAAATATTCTGTATGAAAGGGGATGAATTTCCATAGAAAGATTATGACCGTCAGTTATTTTTTCTCCGCTTAATGTGTCGGAAAGAGAAGTAATTCTCCAGGGAGATAAATTAAGGTCTATATATTGATTATCGTTGCCTGCATTAACGATAATGATAGTCTCTTCCCCATTTTGTTTGTTGCCGAAAGCATCCTTGCCGTTTTCAAAGTTTCGCATAAAGGCAAAGACTCCGCCTTCTGCAAAGATAGTTGAACATAGACCCGTACGGAGAGAGGGGGCTTCGTTTCTTAATTTAGTGAAAAGCTTTAACTGTCTCATTATCTCGCTTTCGCCATGCTCCCAATCCATGGGTGCACGGTTAAAGGGGTCTGCAAATCCCGTCATTTCCATTTCGTCCCCGTAGTATACGGTAGGGGCACCGGGGAGAGTCATCTGCAGACATATTGCAAGGACCATTCGCCTTTTTGCAAGGTTCAGCTTATCCTCAGATATAACATAGTCGTGTTGCTCCTGCCTTGAAAGTGTGCGGAAATCAGGAGTGTCTGCAAGCACCGTAAGTGCTCTCGGTACATCATGAGAGGAAAGAAGATTCATAGCAGTGTAAAGAGCTTCTTTCGGGTAATTCTCCAGAAGAGAATGTATCTTTCCCGAAAACGCTTTTGCATCTCCCGTTGTAAGATAGGAAAGTACCCCGTCGCGAAAAACATAATTCATCACGCTGTCCAGCTCATCACCCATCAAAAAGTGACGGTTTTCCCCGTAGCTTACCTTATTGGAAGCATCTTCCCATACCTCACCAATCAGAAGTGAATCGGGATTTTCCTCTTTAAGAGATTTTCTGAGAATTTTTATAAATTTGTCAGGAAGCTCGTCTGCTACATCAAGACGGAAGCCTGATGCCCCGCGGCGAAGCCATTTTTTTATAACGCTGTCTTTTCCCTCTGCAATATATTCTGTAAAATTCTTATCCAATTCATTAACATTGGGAAGTGTATCGAACCCCCACCAGGATTCATATTTGTCGGGGTAAGAGGTAAAGTTATACCAACTGTAAAAAGGAGATTTCTTGCTTTGATATGCGCCAATACTGTCGTAGTGACCGTATTTGTTGAAATATCTGCTGTCGGCACCCGTATGGCTGAAAACCCCGTCAAGGATAATACGGATTCCCTGTCTTTTTGCTTCTTTGGAAAGCTCCTCAAAATCCTTTACACTGCCCAAAAGCTCATCAGGGGTTTCATAATCTCCCGTGTCGTATCGGTGGTTAGAAAAAGCCTTGGAAATGGGGTTTAAATATATTGCAGTGATCCCCAAATCCTTAAGGTAGGGAAGCTTCTTTTTTATACCGTCAAAATTGCCACCAAAAAAGTCGTTGGAAAGATACTCTCCTCCGAATTGGTCGGGACGGTAGAAAGGCTCGTCATTCCATTTCCTTTCTATTCCATGGAAAGGAGTTTCTTTCCCTCTCATAAACCTGTCGGGGAAAATCTGGTACACAACTGCATTTTTCATCCAATCAGGTGTTTTAAAGTTCTTGTTGTAAACCGTTATCTGATACATACTGACAGGCACCGAAATACATTCTTCACCCAAACCGCCCGTATGCGCGGAATTGTTCCCGTAATAGAGTATACATCCGTCAGCACATACCTTAAAATAGTAAAACAAAAGTCTTCCCTCAGAGGGTGTTTCTATTTTGCACTCATAGATTTTGTTCCCGTTTGCTTCGAAAGAAAACGCCATCTCCGTTTCGACATTATCGATAATGCAACAAACTTTCTCGGGAACGGAAAAGGACTCCACACAAAGTCTTAATATAATCTCTGTATCAGTAGGGCAGGCACCAAAAGGGGTGCGGTAAAAAAGCTCGCCCGAATTATGTTCTATACGCAATGTATACCACCTCAATGTTATATTATATCCTATTTCAGTTAAAAGGGCAATAAATTTCTTGTAAAACTGTCTTATTTATTATATAATACAATAGATATATAATGTTTTGGAGGAAATTCCATGTCATCTAAGCGACTTCTTCTGACTATACCGACCTTTTTTGGTACGGAAGCAACCCTTGCCCACGAGGTGCGTTCCTTAGGATACGAAACTACTGAGGTTACAGACGGCAGAGTGACTTTTGAGGGCGATTTTGAAGCAATTGCCCTTGCCAATGTGAATGTACGCTCGGGACAGCGCGTCCTTATAAAAATGGCTCAGTTCAAGGCAACCACCTTTGAGGAGCTTTTTCAGGGAGTGTACAATATAGAGTGGGAAAATTTCATACAGCAGGACTGTGCATTTCCCGTCAAAGGAACATCGCTTAAAAGTCAGCTTTCCAGCGTGCCTGCCTGCACAAGTATCGTTAAAAAAGCAGTTGTAAAAAGACTCGCGGCAAAGTACAGAATTGAACAGTTTGAGGAAACAGGACCCATGATGCGCATTCAGTTCTCCCTGATGCGTGATGTTGCGACAATATACCTTGATACCACGGGAGAACCTCTTTACAAGCGAGGATACAGAGCCCAGGGTGTAGTTGCTCCTATGCGTGAAACTCTGGCATTCTCTATGATAGATATTACCCGTTGGCGTGGGGACAGACCTTTTATTGACCCGTTCTGCGGAAGCGGAACAATTCCCATAGAGGCGGCACTGTATGCAAAGAAAATTGCCCCCGGTCTTAACCGAAGCTTTGTCAGCGAAAAATGGCGTGTAATGGGAAGAGGCCTCTATGATGATGTTCGTGAGGAAGCACGTTCCATTATCGATAATGTGATTGAGCCGACGATTTTTGCTTCTGATATTGATAAGGAAGCGGTCAGACTTGCAATGGAAAACGCACGGAAAGCCGGTGTTGACAAATATATCCGCTTTTCTGTGTGTGATGCGGCAAAGGTTCCTCTTTTTGAGGAAAAAGGCGTTCTTGTTTCCAATCCCCCTTACGGAGAAAGGCTTATGGACAACACGAGCTGCGAAAGTCTTTACAGAAGAATCGGCAAGCACTTCTCGAAGCATACAAACATCGGCAAGTATATACTTACATCCCACGAGGGGTTTGAGGAATGTTATGGCAGACCTGCCGACAAAAAGAGAAAGCTCTACAACGGAATGCTGAAATGTTACCTCTATCAGTATTTTAAATGATTTTTTCGCATACCTTGTACAGAGGTGAGCGAAATGAAAGAAAAAACAAAAAAATACCTTATAATGCTTGCATACAGAACAGCCTTTGCAATTGGTATTTTCGTTATTTTATTTGTAATCGGAATTTTTGCGTCGGGATTTATTGAAAAATTGAGTCCCGTCTGGACAAAAAGTATAAATATACGGAAAGCGGGAGGTTTCTTTTTAAACTTTTTAAAGGAGATTTTTCCTTTCTGAAAACACAGGAGAATAAGATGAACACTTTACAAAATCTAGATAAGCTTTTTTCAAAAATACAGAAAGCAACTCACTACGCTGGTGGGGAGCTTAACAGCGTAATAAAAAACCCCGAAGATGTTAAAATCCGCTATGCTTTTGCCTTTCCCGACACCTACGAGGTGGGGATGAGCCACCTGGGTATGAAAATCCTTTACCATATTTTGAATGAGAGGGAGGATACCTACTGCGAGCGTGTTTTTGCTCCATGGATTGATATGGAGGAGGAAATGCGAAAAGCCGGCGTACCCCTTTTTACAAACGAAACCCACACTCCCGTAAAAGAGTTTGATTTCCTCGGAATAACACTCCAATACGAAATGTGCTATTCAAATGTCCTCAATATGCTTTCTCTTGCAGGTATACCGCTTCTTTCATCCGAACGTGGGGAGGATGACCCCTTTGTAAACGGCGGAGGTCCCTGTGCATACAACCCCGAACCTCTTGCTGATATTTTCGACTTTTTCACTATGGGTGAGGGGGAAGATGTAATCGGTGAGCTGATGGACGCTTTCAACGAATGGAAAGAAGAGGGCGGTACAAGGAAAGACTACCTTAAAAAAATTGCAAAGATTGAGGGTATATATGTCCCCTCGCTCTACGACGTTTCATATAACGAAGACGGCACAATAAAGAGTATGATTCCCAACTGTCCCGAAGCATCTGAAAAGGTTAAAAAGAGAATTATCTCTGATTTGGACAAGGTTACTTATCCCGACAAATTTATTGTTCCTTTCTCCGATATTGTGCACGACAGAAGTAATATCGAGGTTTTCCGCGGTTGTATCCGTGGTTGCAGATTCTGTCAGGCAGGTATGATTTACCGTCCCGTCAGGGAAAAAAGTGCAGATACCCTTGTAAAGGATGCCTGTGCCCTTATTGAATCCACGGGGTATGAGGAAATGGGGCTTTCCAGCCTTTCTACGAGTGACTACACACAGCTTCCCGAGCTTACGGACAAGCTGTTGGCTCTTACGGAAAAGGGGAAAGTCAGCCTTTCTCTGCCATCGCTTAGGGTGGATAATTTCAGCCTTGACCTTATGGAAAGAGTGCAGAAGGTCAGGAAAAGCGGACTTACTTTTGCTCCCGAAGCAGGAAGTCAGCGTATGCGTGATGTTATAAACAAAAATGTTTCCGAGGAAGACCTTATAAAATCGGCAACCCTTGCCTTTGAGGGCGGTTGGAACAGCGTGAAGCTGTACTTTATGATTGGACTTCCCTACGAGGATTACCCTGATATAAAGGGAATTTCCGAGCTTGCGGAAAAGGTTGTGGAATGCTTCTACAAAAGTGATAAAACCAACAAACGCCGTCCCCCGTCAGTGACGCTTAGTGTTGCAAGCTTTGTGCCTAAGCCATTTACTCCTTTCCAATGGGCGGCTCAGGACAGTATTGAAACTCTTTCGGAAAAACAGCTCTTCCTGAAAAATGAAATCAGGAACCGTAAAATCCGCTATAACTACCACCAGAGTGATGTCAGTGTGCTTGAGGGCGTGTTTGCCCGCGGTGACAGAAAATTAAACAAGGTGCTTTTACGTGCTCACGAGCTAGGATGTAAGCTTGACGGCTGGAACGAATGCTTCAGCCTCGAAAAGTGGGAGCAGGCATTTAGTGACTGTGGTATAGATATGGAATTTTACACCCGTGCTCGTGATTACGACGAAATTCTTCCTTGGGATTTCGTGGACATCGGTGTAACGAGAGAATTTATGATAAACGAAAACGAAAAGGCAAAGCAGGCACTTACAACACCCAACTGCCGTGAAAAATGCAGCGGCTGCGGTGCGGCAAAGCTGTGCAAGGAAAAGAAAGGATGTGTGTGCTTTGAATAATAATTACTACCTCCGCTACGAAAAAACGGAAAATGTAAAGTATGTATCGCACCTTGACTTTGTCAGGATGTTCGGCAGAGCACTCCGCCGTGCACATCTTCCCATTGCCTATTCCGAGGGATTCAATCCACATCCGCTTTTAGGTTTTGCTCTGCCCTTGTCGGTAGGATACACAAGTGAGTGCGAAATTCTCGAAATAGCACTTACGGAAGAAATTGCCCCCGACGAAATTATGGAAAGGTTTAACAGGGTTTTGCCCGACGGTGTTAAAATTCTTTCTGTTCACGAGGGAAAGAGCAATATGAAAAAACTTGACATTGCCCTTTATCAGGTGTTCCCCGAAAAAACACCTGCAGGAATTGCAGCGTTTCTTGCTATGGACGAAATTCTTATTGAAAAGAAAACGAAAAGCGGAATTAAGGAAACTGACATCCGCCCCGACATCAAGGATATAAAAGTAACCTTGGGCAAAATAGAAATGACACTTTCTGCGGGAAGCCGAAGTAACCTTAAGCCTGAGGTTGTAATTGCGGCAATGAACAAATACATTGCAGGATATAACAGCGGCGACTGCCGTTATCACAGAAAACAGATTTTTGATTTAGAAATGAATGTGATTTAATGAAAAAGCAAAGCTTTCTTTACGGTGCGACGGTACTTGCCGCCGCATCCATACTGTGCAAAATAATGAGTGCTGCACTTAAAATTCCTCTGGACAGGCTGTTTCTTCACGAGGAGGGGATAGGTGTTTACCAGAGTGCCTATGCTATATATAATGTAGTGCTGGCTTTCTGTGTGACGGGTATTCCCATTGCACTTTCAAGCCTTATTGCAGGAAGTGACGAAAAAGAGGCATCCTCACTTTGCAAATCAACTCTTTTATTCGTTACGGTTATAACCACACTTGCGGGAATACTGCTCTTTGTATTTGCGGAGCCGTTGGCAAGGATTCTTTCAGGAGGTGGAGATGCTTTTGCCGCACCGTCACTAAGAGTCCTTTCGATAGCCTTTCCCTTTATGGGAATAATCAGCTCGCGAAGAGGCTATTTTCAGGGAAAAAGCATAATGACTCCCTCGGGAATAAGCCAGCTTGCAGAAAGTCTGGCAAAGGTAATCCTGGGAATAGGCATTTGTGCAATGACATATAAAATGGGTATTTCCTATGGTGCCGCAGGGGCAATAGCAGGCGTAAGTGCAGGTGCAATTTTTGCCTCGCTTGTTCTTGAAATTTCGTTCCGTCGTGAAAGAATCGAAAAAGGAGAAGTTTCCTTAAAAAAAGCGTGGTCGGTATTTAAAATTTCAGTTCCGATGACCTTGGGTGCTTTCGGCTTTACGGCAGTAATGCTCCTTGATACGGTAAGCGTTCCTCAGATTCTTTCCCGTATAGGGATTGTGGAGGGAGAAAGACTTAAGCTTTTCGGTTACCTGACCCGTGCAAACACAATCTATAACCTGCCTGCTACTGTAATTTCAGCCTTTACGGCAAGTGCTGTGCCCGTGCTGGCATTTTCAAAAGGCGACAGAAGAGCCCTCGGTGAAAACAGCGTCAGGGTAATAAAGCTCATATTCCTTGCGGCACTTCCCTGTGCGCTTGGAATGATTCTTTTTCCCAAAGAGCTTCTTCTTTTGATATACTCCTCACAAAATCATTGGGGGCTTCTGGCACTTACGGGCGTAACGGTAATGGTTATACCTTATATGCAAACCGTTACGGCAATGCTTCAGACTCTCGGCAAGGTGTGGTCGCCAATATGGATAACCATGGGTGCAGTTATACTGAAGTTTGCTCTTAATATCTTTTTTATAAATCTCTACGGAGTGGAGGGAGCCGTTCTTTCAACGGCAGCAGCATTTGGAACGGGTGCAATTTTAAATACCCTGCTTCTCCTTAAAATTACCCCTCTTTCAGGCGGTGGAAAGATTATAGGGAAGCTGATTGCGTGTGCACTCATTGCCTGTATGGGAGCAAAAACCCTGCATCTTTTTACGGGCGGCACACTGATGCTTCTTGTAAGCATAGCTCTTGCAGCGGCAGTGTATTTTGTGCTTGTGATTAAAACAAGGTGTATTGTTAAGGAAGAATTTAAAAGGGGATGACAGTATGGAAAAGAAAATAGATTTTTACGAATTTTGTGATATAATCGAAAAGCTCCGTGCACCGGGCGGATGCCCCTGGGACAGAGAGCAGACCCATAAATCCCTCGCAACCTGTCTCCTTGAAGAAGCTTATGAGGCAAATGATGCAATTGACGAGGGGGACCCAATGAAAATTGCGGACGAGCTTGGTGACGTGCTTTTGCAGGTGGTTATGCACGCACAGATTGGAAAGGAAGAGGGGACATTCACCATTGATGATGTTACCGATGCCGTAGCGAAAAAAATGATAGAGCGTCATCCTCATGTATTTGGAGATGTCTCGGTGAAAAACAGCGAGGAAGTTCTGGATAATTGGGAGAAAATCAAAAAGAGCCAGAGGGGACAGAAAACTGTGTATGAGGCAATAGAATCCATCACAAAATCCCTCCCGTCACTTTCAAGAGCAACCAAGGTTATAGGAAAGGCTGTTAAGGCAGAACTTTACACTTTTGACAGTGAAGAAAAGCTTTCGGGAGAGGAAATCGGAGCCAAACTTTTTGAGATTTGTGCCCTTGCCCGTAAAAATGGGGTAGACCCCGAGGCAGAATTGGCGTTATTTACAAAAAAATTTATCAAAAATTTCAAGAATATTGAAGAAAACACTTGAATATAGGCAAAAAATATGGTATTATAAGGAAGACATCAAAGTGCGATATAATCGCAAGATTTATATTTTACAAAAAATAAAAGGAGGAAAAATTATGAATAAGACAGAACTCGTAGCAGCAATTGCAGCAAATGCAGAGCTTTCCAAGAAGGATGCTGAAAAGGCTCTCAACGCTTTTGTTGGTGCTGTTGAAGATGCTCTTAAGAAGGGTGACAAGATTCAGCTCGTTGGCTTCGGTACATTCGAAGTTAGAGAAAGAGCTGCTCGTGAATGCATCAATCCCCAGACTAAGGCTAAGGTTAAGGTTCCTGCTTCTAAGGTTCCCGCTTTCAAGGCTGGTCAGGCTCTTAAGAACATCGTTAAATAATTTAGCGATAAATAAAAAAGGCAGTACGCATAGCGTACTGCCTTTTTGTTTGTGTAAAGCGAGCTAAAAAAGCCGTTCTCATTCGAGAACGGCTTTCCCATATTTCAACAAACTTAAAAGGGAAGAATTTCCCAGAAACGGGGTTCTGCTGCTGCAACAACAAGTATTGCAATGCTTACAAATGTAACGGACAAAAACGCGATTTTCCAACCACCCTCATACTTTCTGCGGATTTTAAGAGCGTAATAAACCTGTGTAAGCACAAATGCAATTAAAAGACCTAAATAAGCAATCATATACGCTCTGTTATCCTGAAGCGGTGAACGGATAATTTGCATACTGAGGAAAACAAACAGGAACATACCGCTGTAAAGATAGTAGCCCTTTCTGTCCTTATACGCACTCCATGCGGCACAAACCATCGCACCCGCAAGAGAAATCCATTTGAGAAAATCCATGAACGTTATTGCTCCTAAAACTGTTGAGGAGAACGAGCACATTCTTCTGAAAAACATAAGAAGCAATGCATATAAAATTATAAATGAAGAAAGCAGGACAATTCTGTTGCTGAGTTTTTCTTTATCCTGTTTTGTAAAATCGTTTTTCATTTTATCCCTCCGAGAGATTTTATCTACCCTCTTATTTTACAATGTATAGTGTAAAAAGTCAATCTTTTTCCTAAAAATTTCATATATTTAGGTCAGATTTTGTCGGTGCTCTGTGAGTAAAATTTCCTTATTATATCCTCATAAACTCCGTCGGTTCTTGTAAAATCCATTGCATCAATATAAAAGGCTTCCAAATCGTCGTGTATATCCTTTGCCTTTTTTACAAGGGCACAAGCCTTGCCCAGAAGCTCTTTTGCGTATTTCTGTCTTGATGCACATTCTTCCGTAGAGGAAAGCGGACTGTAAAAACTTTCTTCCGCTGCATTTTCATTAAAGCGGAGAAAACTATTCTGAGTGACTACCGCAACACGGCTGTCTGGAAAAATCAGGTGGTCGCATTTTCTGGGCATTACGGAACAGGGGCAGTAAATAAAGCTTTCTCCTTTAAGCTTTGCTCCGCAGGAGATTGCTTTCATAATAAAATCGGAAGCTGCTCCCATATCGTCATCAATTATAAATACTTTGTCGGCAAAGACAGACGGTGTCTCGGGAAACATCTTTATTTCTCCTACGCTGACGGCACTTAACAGCCTTTTTTCTGTTCTTGACTCCTCTGCCCCCTTAAGCTTTTCAATAACGCTGTTTGCAAAGGCAAGAGCCTTTTTTTTGAGGATATAACTTTCCGCATACCTCATATTTTCGGAAAGGAGTGCGGCGGCACTCTTTATATATGCCCCTGCCCCCTTGTGACAGTCGGAAACATCTATCGTGAGCCTTTCTATTTCACGGTTATTGGCAGAAAGCTTTGTTGTATCCCATAAATCACCCGTGTATACGATGTGGTGCCTTGCCCCCGGAAGATAAGGGTCCTCTGTATGCGGTGCTGTACCGTCCATCATTGCAAAAGAGGCGGTGTGGTCAATTACCGCATCTAAGGAGCTTGGGTCCGAGGCACAGGCAATAGCCTCAATTGTGTGCCCTTTGGCTTCGGCAAATTTCATAACCCTTTTCATAAGGGATGACTTTCCGCTGCCCGGTCCTCCTTTGAAAATAAGCAGCTGCATAGAACAATTCTGTCTTTGCAGCTGCTTAAAATAAGTAACAAAATCACTCCCCGAATTAGCACCGAGGAAAAATCTGATTTTTGAATCCATAATATCATCCTCCCTATCGCTTTTAGTATATTCAAAAAGGATGAATTATGTGTGTTTTTTTATTTTATTTTACTGTAACTGTGGATGTTGCTTCGTCGAAACTTACCTCTACGCCGAATGCTTTTGCAATAACATCGCCTGTTACGAAAGTTCTGTCAATTACCAAAACGGGAGCAACCTGAGCATTTATAACCTCATTAGAAGTAAAGATGCTTGAGTTTCCTATCTGCAGAGTTGTCACAACGTCACCAAGAGCTGTAAATACAGTCTTTGTATCTCCGTCCCATGCAACTGTTGCACCAAGTTTTTCTGCAACGAAGCGGTAAGGAATCATAACATTTTCGCCCTCCATATAAGGCTGGCGGTCAAATGTAACAACCTCATCGTTTACCTTTACCGTAATGTCTGCGGCAAATGCTGCAGTAGCACCGAATACTGTAATAAGTGCTATAAGTACTGCCAAAATCTTTTTCATGAAAATCTCTCCTTTTGTTTTTATATATTTAAATAATTAATTTAAATCAATCTCATAGAAAACCCGTCCAGAGGGCGTGTTTGTGTACCACATTACCTTGCCGTCAATCTGGGTAGGCTGACAATCTGCTGAAAGATAACCCTCTGCAGCTTTTGCCTCGCCCAAAAGGTTTCCGTTTTTGTCTAAAAATGCATAGCAGAAAATATTGCTTGTATTTGACCTTTCGTCAAATCTTTGCCATAACACCATAAATTTGCCGCTTTCAAGCTTTACAAGATAGGGTACAGATGCCGTCTTTCCCTCTCCGGAGTAGTAGGTGAGGACTGTCTTTTTTGTTTCCTTGCTGTCCTTGTCGGTTGACAGTATGACAATATCTCTTTCCTCGGAATTTATGCCCTCAATTGCCGTATCGGAATAATCCGTAGCAAGAGAATGGTCAATAGAACTCAGTGCCGTAATATATGAATTGCCCGAAATCCCGAAACCGCCCGGCATTGCACCTGTACAGTTTGCGGAAGCAGGTCCCGGAACCTTGAATATACTTTTTGTTGAAAGAAGCTTTCCGTCAAGGTCCATTTCGTGGATAAATGCACCTCTCACGGGATTTGCATCAGAGTAGTTAAGAGTGACAATTTTATCTCTGTCAAAATCTGCATACCCTTTAAGGGCATGGCTTGTGTGGTTAGGCTGGAACTTGTCAAGGGAGTTTACAACAGTCCAACTGCTTTTATCTATAACTACTGTAAGCTGTGTCTGGGGATTTGTGCCGTTTTCTTCCTTGTATTGGCTTCTTGCCGTGTGAAGAACAAGAAGATTGCCGTTTTCCGCCAATGAAACATTGGAAGCATCGAAAGGAACAGAAGTCTTACAGTCCTTTATGGGAATGTCCTTGACCTTTTTGAATTTCTTGTCGTAAACGGATATGTTTATAACCGCAAGAGTGTCACTCTCTTTCTGATTTTCCTGACCGCATACCACATAGTTGTATTCAAGTCCTGCCAGAAAACCACCGAAAATGGGGTAATCAAGCTTAATTTTCTGGGAAGAGATGTGTTTGAAATCACTGTCATACTGTTCAATATTCAGTCCGCCCGAAAATTCGATTGTGCTGTATGTCCCGTCTTCGTTTTGCACAAGATAACTTTTTTGAGATCTTCCCCAACGAACCATCGTGTCACCTTTTGAGATGATGCTTTCATTTGCAGGAAGCTTGGCAGTGGTTTGCTTGCTGAACGCTTCACCCTTTGCCTCGTCTTTCTGCCTGAAAATATCAACTGCACGGGTGTCCTCGTTAAATGTGTACCGACCGTAAAGTGTTGCAAGGTCAGTTGCATAAATACAGGTGAATCCGCCTATATTAAAGCTTTCTAATTTTTTCCCCTGATAGAAAGTTTCAATATCCGTGTAAAGAACATCCATAATCGGAGTTCCGATAGGTGCAGAGGATTCGTTGTCGGCAAAGTGGAAATAATCCCTCTCGCCGCCTTTACCCTCGGAAATTGAAAGAGTGCGGGTAGTATCGTCATACCAGACCTCAAAGGGAAGTTCCATTGCGTTGAGGTTTTCTACAACAACGGCTGTACGGCCTGCAATATTGAAAGAGGGCACCTTTACCCCCTCGATATATGTCACAATATCCGTGGACAAAACATCGCCTGTTTTATCGCCTACGTTTGCGGAAAAAGCACACGGCACAGCCGAAAAAACTGCAATCGCAAGAAAGGCACAGGTAAATTTTTTAATTGTGTTTTTCATAATAAACCTCCAAATAAAGGCTAACTCTAGTTATTATAGCACATAAAGTACATTTCTTCAAGTGGTTTTCAGTGATTTTATCTGCTTGACTTATGAATATAAAAATGGTAAAATTAACAGGTACGAAAGCGAGGTAGCAGTTATGAGCTATGCTGATATTGTTTTTAAGAAAAATTGCGAGGAAATATTAAACCACGGATACTCTGATGAATTGCTGGATGTCCGCCCCGTGTGGGAGGATGGAGTGAAGGCACATACGGTTAAAAAATTCTGTATTGTAAACCGCTACGATTTGCAAAAGGAGTTTCCCGTAATCACCCTCCGCAAGACCAATCTTTCTGCCGCAGTTGATGAGCTTTTGTGGATATGGCAGAAAAAGAGTAATAATATTAAAGATTTGGGAAGCCATATCTGGGATTCGTGGGCAGATGAACACGGCACTATCGGTAAGGCATACGGCTATCAGCTGGGTGTTAAGCATCAGTATAAAGAGGGCGAGTTTGACCAGGTTGACAGAGTGCTCTTTGACCTTAAAAACAATCCACAGAGCCGCAGAATTATGACAAATATCTACAACCATCAGGACCTTAATGAGATGGGGCTGTACCCTTGTGCATATTCTATGACCTTTAATGTAAGCGGAGATACGCTTAATGCAATTCTCAATCAGCGTTCACAGGATATGCTCACGGCAAACAATTGGAATGTGTGCCAATATGCAGTGCTTGTCCATATGATGGCACAGGTATCAGGACTTAAGGTAGGCGAGCTTGTTCACGTAATTGCCGATGCCCATATCTATGACAGACATATTCCTCTCGTGGAGGAAATTCTTTCCAAAACCCCTTACGATGCTCCAGAATTTGTAATGGATAAATCCATTGACGATTTCTATAAATTTACGGTAGACAGCTTCAAATTTGAGAACTACAATTTCCACACTTTAGGTAAAAAAATCCCCGTGGCTATATAAAAGATTGGAGCAAATACTATGAAAATGATTGTTTGTGTTGCCGAGGATTTAGGCATCGGAAATAATGGCGACCTTCTTTTTTCTCTTCCTCCCGATATGAAATTTTTCCGTGGAACCACCATGGGAAAAGTTGTTATTATGGGGAGAGGCACTCTTGATTCTTTCCCAGGTGGAAAACCTCTCAAGAACAGAACGAACATTGTCCTTACAAGGGACAAGGATTTTTCAAGAGAAGGTGCCGTTGTTCTTCATTCCAGAGAAGAAATTCTGGATTATGTAAAACAGTTTGACACCGATGATGTCTTTGTTATCGGCGGAGGGCAGATTTACGGAATGTTTAAGGATGTGTGCGATGAAGCACTTATTACAAAAGTCAGAAAAAGTGTTACTGCAGATACATTCTTCTTTGATATTGACAGTGACAGTGAATGGTACCTTTCCTCTGAAAGCGAGGTTATGGAGCACGAAGGACTTTCTTTCAGCTTCTGTAGTTATAAACGGAAATAATAACCTTTGAAAGGCGGTTTGATTATGTTTTGTCCCAAATGCGGGAAAATAAATCCCGACAACCACGATTTGTGCAGCAACTGCGGTGCAGTGCTTCGCGAGGGGAGAGATAAAACTCCCAAGAAAAGAGATGGAATTGTAAAAGCTATTCTCACTATTTTATTGGCGATTGCAGTTATTGCTGCATTCGCAGTGTTGCTTAACGGCTGTGACCCCGGAAACATTATGCAGGATAATGTTACTTTCTAAGTCTATCCTCGTATTGTATGAAAACATAACTGAGTAGGTGTAACTTTGGAACGACATAAGAAAAGCGGGAAATTTTTTGCTTTTTTAAAAAACTCATTAGACAATCACCCTATATTGTTTTTTGCCGGACTTAGCATTTTTGAAAATCTCTTTGTTGAAAGCTTAAGCAGGCATTCTCTTTTTAAAGGCTTGTATCATATGATAACAAGCCCTGTTGTGTTTTTCTACAATTCCCTGATAATAATGCTTGTGCTGTCCTTTGCCCTGCTTTTCAGACGACGGGTTTTCGGTCTGGTGATGCTCTCTGTTCCGTGGGCAGTATGCGGTATAGCAAATGCCGCCGTGCTTGCATTCAGGGTAACGCCCATCGGTGCAATTGACTTTCAGATTATGAGGCTTAGTCTGATGCTCATGTATCTTAACAATTGGCAGAGAGTTTTGCTTTACAGTGTGGTGGGAATTTTTCTTCTGTCAATGATTGCCTTGTGGATTGTAGGGCCGAAAATCAGCGGAAAAATGAACTACGGAAAAAAGCTTGCCTCAATTGCAGGTATAGGGGTGGCACTTGCAGTGGTTTCGTTTGTGTCCCACAGCATATTTGCCATAGGAACTGATTTTGAAAATATGGCAGGTGCATATGAAAACTACGGCTTTGTCTACTGCTTTTCCACAAGTGTGCTGGATACGGGTATAGATGAACCGATAGATTATGATAAAGGACAAATGGACGGTATACTGTCACTGCTTCCAAAAACTAATGGTACGGTAAACAAGGAAAAGCCTGACGTAATACTGATTCAGATGGAATCCTTTTTTGATACAAGAACCATTAAGGGACTATCATTCTCCAAAAATCCTGTTCCCGTGCATACATATTTAAAAGAAAACTTTTCTTCGGGATTTATGGAGGTACCGTCATTCGGCGGAGGAACAGCCAATACAGAATTTGAAGTTCTGACGGGAATTAATCTTGACAGATTCGGACCTGGTGAATACCCTTATAAAACGGTTTTGCTGAAAGAAACCTGTGAAACAATGGCGTATAACTTAAAGGAAAACGGTTACAGCACCCACGCAATTCACAACCACACGGGTGATTTTTACGGCCGTGATAAGGTGTACCCGATGATGGGGTTTGACAGCTTTCAGTCGATAGAGTATATGAATGACTATGAAACCACCCCCTACGGATGGTGCAAGGACAAGGCTCTTACGAAAGAGATTATGACGGCACTCACCTATAAGGACAAGAAAAACAATATAAATTCCAAGACTCCCCGTTTTGTGTGGACTGTTTCCGTGCAGGGACACGGGGCGTATCCGTCAGAGCCTATTGAGGGAGAAGCAAACAGCATTAAAATCAAGAGCGATAAGTTTGACGAGAAAGATAAGTGTGCAATTGAGTACTATGTACAGCAGGCATGGGAAATGGATATGTTCCTCGGAAACCTTATTTCCGAATTGGAAAAAAGGGATAAGCCCACTCTGCTTATTGCATACGGCGACCACTTGCCATCGCTTAATATCAAGGACGAGGACCTTACCACGGGAAGCGTATATATGACGGAATATGTAACGTGGAATAATTTCGGGCTGAAAAAATCCGATAAAAATGTTAAAACATACGAGCTTTCTGCAGAGATTATGAGCTGGCTCGGTTTTAATAACGGAAACATAACAAAACTGCACCAATACCATTCCTCGGGAAAAAGCAAGCTTTCCGAGGAGGAATATCAGAAGGGCATTACGTTTCTTGCGTATGATATGCTCTATGGAGAGAATTTGCAGTTTGGCGGAAATAAGCCGTACATAAAACAGAATATGCGAATGGGAACGTTACCCGTAAGTGTGACCGGTGCGGAGGTTCTGGACGGATGCTTGTACATTCATGGAAAAGGCTTTACGGCAAAGAGCAAAATTTTCGTAAACGGAGAGAAAATCTCTACACAAATGATAAGTGAGCATAGCCTCATGGCGGATGATACAGAGCTTCAGGCAGGGGACATAATAACAGTAGGGCAGACCGACAGTAAGAGGGATGTTCTGAGTTATTCTGACCCGATAACATATACTCCGAAAGAGTAATAAACAGAAAAAGCGGACAAATTTCAAAAGCATTTGTCCGCTTTTAAAATTTTTCAAAATTTTACTTGACATTCTTATAATCATTAGTTATAATAGTCGAGTAGCATATCTGGGTGTAGCGCAGTTTGGTAGCGTGCTTGAATGGGGTTCAAGAGGCCGGGAGTTCAAGTCTCCCCACTCAGACCAAAAACAGAAACCATATCCTTTTGGATATGGTTTTTTGTTTTTGTCGGGGAGACTTGAAGAAAAAGACTTCACGAAAGTGAAGCCTTTTTGCTTTCTATCTTACGACTCGCTATCTGTTTTAAAGTCCCTTTGGGACACCAAGCGGGGAGCTTACCGCCAGCCCACTTATCAATAATTAAATATTTCATCATTTGTGTGTATAGCAGTCAGTAAGATTATTTATATATTATCACATAAAAAGTAAAAAGTCAATCCGTAAAACATATTTATATGTTTTACGGATTGTTTGAAATCAATGTATGAGAGGGTAAACTATACTTGTGAAGTTGATTTTGGAAGTGATAATGTGGAATTAAGCTATTATGATATGATTCTTGCAGGAAAAAGAATACAACAAGCACGAAAAGCAATGGGTTATACTCAAGAGAGTCTGGCAGAACTGATAACTATGAATCCCAAGAATGTAAGTCGATTGGAAAATGGTACAATGGGTTTATCTCTCTCAACTCTTGTTGCTTTAAGCCGTGTATTGGAGGTTTCTACCGATTATATTCTGTTTGGAAATGATGGCGGAAAGCTCAATAACACAGCAACTTTGCTATTGTCAAAACTTCCCGAGGAAAAACAAATTCAGGCAGAAAAGGTGCTTCAGGCATTTGTCGACGCGTACGAAGAATAATAAAAAAGATACAAAAATCTTGGATTTTTGTATCTTTTTTTCCACTTGCAATAAATTTTTTATTATGTTACAATACTTTAGGCTGAAAAAGGAGTTGAGACCTATGAAAAAGTTTGAAGGAATTCTTATTACCACAGACCTTGACGGTACTATTTTAAAAAATGACAAATCAGTTTCTCAAAAGAATCTTGATGCAATAGAATATTTTAAGGAAAACGGCGGTTTTTTCACTTTTGTAACAGGCAGACCTACATCCATTGTAGAAAGCATTTTTAATACGCTTCATCCGAATGCCCCCATTGGCTGTTATAACGGCGGAGGTATTTACGATGTGGAGAAGAAAGAGTATTTGTGGCAGGTGCCTCTGTCCCGTGATGCTCTCCAATTGGTAGAATATATTGACAAGGAATTTCCCGAGATGTCAATTCAGCTTTGCGGTTTTGAAAACTGTTACTTCTGCAAAACCAATGAATCTATGGAAAAGCATATTTTGTTGGGCGGTTTTCCCGACATCCGCTGTCATTATTCCGAGGTGGAGGAAACTCTTGCAAAGGTGCTTTTTGCAGATTTGTGCGAGGAAAATCTCTTTAAGCTTGCAGATTTACTGAAAAATCACCCCATGGCAGATATGTTTGACTTTATCCGTTCAGACCCCGAGTATTACGAAATTCTTCCCAAAGGTGTAAGCAAGGGCGACCTTCTTATGAAGCTTGCCGACCTTCTGGGCGTAGACAGAAAAAATACCATTGCCGTAGGGGATAACGACAACGACGTATCCATGATAAAGGTGGCAGGAGTCGGCTATGCCGTGGCAAATGGCAGCAAGGCGGCAAAGGACGCGGCAGATATTATAACTGTCAGCAACGAAGAGGATGCCATTGCAGAAATTATAGACGATTTGGATAAAAAAAGGTGATAAAAAATGACTCAGAACACAAAAGAAAATAAAATGGGAACGCAGAAAATCAATTCATTGCTTCTTTCTATGGCAATTCCCATGATGATTTCAATGCTTGTACAGGCACTCTATAACATTGTGGACACAATGTTTGTATCAAGGCTGGGGCAGGATGCCCTGACGGCACTCTCCCTTGCATTTCCCGTGCAGAATTTTCTGATTGCCGTAGGCGTAGGTACGGGCGTGGGTGTAAACGCACTGCTTTCAAGGAGTCTTGGTGAAAAGAATGCTGAAAGGGCAAACCGTACTGCGGAAAACGGAATATTCCTTTTTATAATCAGCTCAATTGTTGTAATGCTTCTTGGAATTTTCTGTGTAAAGCCCTATTTTCAGTCATTCGGCACTACTGAAAACATTGCAGAGCTGGGTACAGATTACCTCAGCATATGTATGATATTTTCAATCGGTCTTTTCGGGCAGATAATGTATGAAAAGCTTCTGCAATCAACGGGCAAAACTGCTTACAGTATGATTATTCAGCTTTTCGGTGCCGTTATTAACATAATACTTGACCCCATTATGATTTTCGGTTATATGGGCTTTCCTGCTATGGGTGTAACGGGTGCGGCAATTGCCACCGTTACGGGACAGATAATTGCCCTTTTCGTGGGGATTTTTATAAACAGAAGATTCAACCGTGAGATTTCCATATCTCTCAAAAATATTATAAAGCCCAGCGGAGAAATAATAAAAAGAATTTATTCCGTAGGCTTCCCGTCTATTTGTATGGCATCAATCGGCTCCGTGATGAATGTTGGAATAAATCAGATTATGCGTCTGTTTAGTGCAACAACCGCCGCAACGGGACAGGCTGTATTCGGTGTGTATTTCAAACTCCAGAGCTTTGTGTTTATGCCAATATTCGGACTTAACAACGGTATGGTGCCCATCGTTGCATACAATTTCGGTGCGAAAAACAAGGAACGAATCAAAAAGACCATTCGCCTTGCAATTATTTATGCAACGGGAATTATGCTTGTTGGTTTTGCTCTCTTCCAGATTATTCCCGAGGCGCTCCTTCGAATTTTTGATACGGGAACAGACGATATGAAAGCCATCATTGAAATCGGTACTCCCATGATGCGCCTTATTTCAATCAGCTTCCTTGCGGCAGGGTACTGCATCGTGGCAGGCTCGGTTTTTCAGGCACTCGGCAGCGGATTTTTAAGTCTGTGGGTGTCAATCTGCAGACAGCTTGCAGTTTTGGTGCCTGTGGCATTTGTGCTTGCATATTTTACAAGGGATATAAATATTATGTGGCTTTCATTCCCCATTGCGGAGATTGCTTCCTTTGTCCTTTCTATGATTTTTATGAAACGAATTTACAAAAAAGAAATAGATATAATTAAATAAAAATATGGGCGGTAAAATTACCGCCCATACTCTTATTATATAATAGTAAAATGCCCTTTGTAAATACTTTTTTGAAAGTATGAAAAAAATTCTCCCATTTGCATAAAAAAAGGTTTTTTGATTTTCGGAAAATGCCAATTGAAAACGGTCAAAAAAGCTGTTACACTTAAATCAAGGAAAGGGAGGTACACTCCGATGGAAAAGTAAGTAAGGAAACTTTTTTAAGAAGTTAATAATCTGATTCACACCTGCGGTAATTGATGGAGTATATTAAGAAAACACGGCGGTGTGACGCTTAACATAGATTGTTTGGAATGAAAGGAACAAACAGTGCAGGGAGAGTCGGAAGAGTAACTTTTTAAGAAAGTACAAAAATTCACCTTTTGCGAAAAACACAGAAAGACCAGGGAATTCTCCTTAGAGAAAAGTAATTGCTGAAACGAGTTCTGTAAACAGTGTAATGGTGAAAGGTAGACGAAGAAAGAGAGGATAACAAAAGATGTTAGATATCAAGAGTGACCAGAAGTGACCTCTGATTGTTGTAAAGAAAGCAGTCAGAGGTCACTTCTATTTTTGCCTAAAAATATTCATATTCGTGTTGAAAAAATAAAAAATTGTGGTATACTTAAAAAGGAAGTTTTCAAAAGAGGTGACACAATATGAATATTACTCAGGACATCAAGTACATCGGTGTAAACGACCGTGATATAGATTTGTTTGAGGGACAGTACATTGTTCCTAACGGAATGGCATATAATTCTTATGTAATAACAGACGACAAAATTGCAGTTATGGACACTGTCGATGCAAGGTTTAAGGATGAATGGCTTTCAAATCTGGAAAAAGCTACAGACGGAAAAGCCCCTGACTATCTTATCATTCAGCATATGGAGCCTGACCACAGTGCCAATATCAAGCATTTTGCAGAAAAATATCCCAATGCAAAAATTGTTTCATCTGCAAAGTCTTTTGTAATGATGAAGGGATTTTTCGGCACAGACTTTCTTGAAAATCAGATTGTAGTGGGAGAGGGGGATACCCTTTCATTGGGAAGTCACACCCTCACCTTTGTAACTGCACCCATGGTGCATTGGCCCGAGGTTATCGTAACCTACGATTCCAAAGACAAGGTGCTTTTCTCAGCCGACGGCTTCGGTAAATTCGGTGCATACGATACAGACGAGGATTGGGCTTGCGAGGCAAGACGCTACTATATTGGTATAGTGGGCAAATACGGACAGCAGGTGCAGGCACTTCTTAAAAAGGCGGCAGGACTTGATATAGAAATTATCTGTCCTCTCCACGGCCCCGTTCTGACAGAAAATCTTGGATACTATATTAATCTTTACGATATATGGTCAAGTTACCGTGTTGAGTCGGAGGGTGTTGTAATTGCGTACACTTCCGTTTACGGAAACACGAAAAAGGCTGTTGAAATTCTTCGTGACAAGCTCACGGAAAAGGGAGTCAAGGTTGTTGTAAACGACCTTGCCAGATGCGATATGGCAGAAGCGGTGGAGGATAGCTTCCGCTACTCGGTAACGGTGCTTGCGACAACAACATATAATGCCGATATTTTCCCTTTTATGAGGGAGTTTATAAACCATCTTACAGAGCGTAACTTCCAAAGCAGAACAGTTGCATTTATCGAAAACGGAAGCTGGGCACCTATGGCAACCAAGGTTATGAAGGGTATGCTTGAAAAGAGCAAGAATCTTACCTATGCTGAAAACGAGGTAAAGATTATGTCTGCTCTTAATGAAGAAAGTGAAAAACAGCTCGAAGCACTTGCTGAAGAGTTGTGTAAATAAAGATATTTTGGAGGTAAAATTATGAAAAAGTATGTATGTGACATTTGCGGTTGGATTTATGACGAGGCTGAGGGTGCTCCCGATATGGGAATCGAGCCTGGTACAAAGTTTGAAGACCTTCCCGAAGATTTTGTCTGCCCCCTTTGCGGAGTAGGTAAGGATAGCTTCTCAGAAGAATAAAAAAAGGGGGATTCCCCCTTTTTTTGATAATATGAGGTGATTTTTATGTCTATGGTTTTATTAACCGCGCTGGGAGTCGGCGGTGCTACGGTATTCGGTGCATTTATAGGCTTTATGTTTAAGAAAATGAGCCACAAATTTTCCGATATAATTCTTTCCTTTGCAGCAGGTGTTATGCTTGCAGCAGCGGTGCTGGGACTTATTATGCCCTCTCTGGAATACGGCGGAAAGTTTGGGCTTCTGACAACTGTTGCAGGGATTTTTACAGGAGCAATCTGTCTTAATCTTATTGATAAGCTTGTACCTCATCTTCATAAAATGGCAGGTCAGGAATTGGAGGAGCATAGTAATACCAAGCTTTCAAAGGTGCTTCTTTTTGTTACCGCCATTGCAATACATAATCTGCCCGAGGGTATTGCGGCAGGTGTAGGCTTTGGCTCGGGGAATACATCTCAGGCACTTTTAATTGCGGGGGGTATCGCACTTCAGAATATCCCCGAGGGTATGGTTATAATTGCCCCTATGCTTGCGGCAGGAGTTTCTCCCAAGAGAACCTTTGTAATTGCCATGCTGACAGGACTTGTTGAGGTTATAGGAACATTCATGGGCTATTTTGCAGTAAGCATATCTTCCTTGATTCTGCCTTTTGCACTTGCCTTTGCAGGCGGTACTATGCTTTATGTAATAAGCGATGAAATGATTCCCGAAACCCACGCCCACGGAGAACAGAGATGGGCGACATATGCTCTTTTAATCGGATTTTGCATAATGCTTGTAAGCGATGTTTTGTTAGGGTGATATTATGATAGATTATCAGATAGAATTTCTTAGATTACTCGAGGGTATGAGAACGGACTTCCTTATCAGCTTTTTTGAATTAATCACAATGCTCGCGGAAGAAACGCTGATGATTTTTGCCGTAGTTACATTGTGGTTTGCCGTTGATAAAAGGATTGCGCAAAAATTATTTTTTGTTACAGCCTTTTCCCTTGGGGTAAACGGAATTATAAAAAATTTTGTGAAAATGCCCCGACCTTTTGCTGACGGAAAAGTTTCCTGCGTAAGAGAGCATACCGCAACGGGATACTCTTTTCCAAGCGGACACACACAGAATTTTGCAACCTGGAGTACGCTTATTGCGCTTAAGATAAAGAGAATTTCGGTATGGACAGTGACGGTTGTACTTATCCTTCTGGTTGCGTTTTCGAGGATGTTTCTGGGTGCTCATTACCCGATGGATGTTATTGCAGGTGCACTGCTGGGTGTTCTGTTTGCAATTATCGGAAACTCGGTTTACGATAAAACTGACGATAAAAATAAACTGTTTTTGTGGGCTTCGGCAATTTTTACGCCCTTTATAATATGGTTTATAATTTTCCCGAATCCGCTGTATGGGGATTTTCTCAAGGTGTACGGTATGTTGGCAGGAACCTGTGTGGGAATAAGATTCGAGGAAAAGCATGCCCCTCTAAATTACAATATCCCTGTATTCAAAAAAGTGATAAGAGTAGTATTGGGTATAATAATTGCGTTGGTTTTCAAGGCAGGACTCAAAACGCTTTTTGCCACGGATATTGTACGTCTTGGGCTGGTTTTTGATGCGGTACGGTATTTTGTGCTTTTGTTTATAATGGTGGGACTTTGTCCGTTGCTTTTTAAAAAATTGAAGATTTGAGAAAAGCGTGCTGAATTTTTCAGCACGCTTTTTAGTACGAAGAAATATATATTGCTAAGTGTAAACAGTTATGCTATAATGAAATTAAGTATACTCAATTAGCCCAAGCATAGTTTTTAAGGCTTTTTGAAGTGCAGAAAGAAGGGGACAGAAATGCATGGTATCGGGAAAAGACTTTTTGCTGTCATAAACTATCCGAGAACGCTTCCGGTTTATTTGTGTGCAATATGTTCCAGACAAAAACATCTGATTAAAGCAGATGTTGCCAGATGGAATGAAATTGACCAGATAAAATTCAATTTATTTGAATCGATTAATTGGTATATGACGTATAAAAAGGAGTTTCGCAATCTTATTCAGCATCGTTTGAAAAATCCATCACGCACATTTGCAGCTATGGTGCATTTCGTAATTGCCCGCATTTTATGGAAACCGATGGAAAGCCTTTACATATACACAGAAAATATAGGCGGAGGCCTTTATATTCAGCATGGCTTTGCCACTATTATAACGGCTGAAAGAATAGGCGAAAACTGCAGAATATACCAGCAGGTAACTATTGGCTATAAAAACGGAGCCTCTCCCCCTGTTTTAGAAGATAATGTTTCTGTTACCTGCGGTGCAAAAGTGCTGGGTGATATAACAATGCATTCGGGCAGTTTGGCAGCGGCAGGTGCTGTTGTTGTTAAGGATGTTCCCGAAAATGCCATCGTGGCAGGTGTTCCTGCTAAGGTGATTGGGTACAAGGATGAAAAAAACCTCAATTTTCAGGGCTGAAGACAGTGATTATATAGGAAAAAATAACAATCATATACTTGTGGAAGCAAGAACTTTATGGTATAATTAATAAGATAATGGCATTTTTTTACATATTACAGAAAGAAGATGCAAATATATGGCAAAAACTTATGAAAGAAAAAAAGAAAGGCAAAATAATATTTTGTATACCGTTGTCACTGCAATTTTAATTTGTGCGGTGTTTTTTGCTATGGTTGTTTCATTTTATTTTGAAGCTGAGGACGAAGCATATGAAATGCTTCACATTCAGACAAAACAGATTAAAGACGACCTTACTTTGCAGATGAAGTCAGACAAAGAAAATCTTGTTACCATGGCGAACTTTGCGGCAAAGCTCTATGCAGACGGTGAAAGTTATGAGCGTATGTTTGACTCATTTAAGCCTATCGGCTTATTCTCGAGAATCGGTATTTTAAACCCTGACGGCACCTTTATTACCAAGGATGAAACCGTTAATTTAAGAGATAGGCTCTCTTTTGAGGAAGAAGCCTTAAAGGGTGAACATATCACAGGCAGAACACAGAGCTACTCAAGACCGGGGGAGGAGGTAGTTCGAAGCGTTGTTCCCTTTCAGGTAAACGGGGAAACCGTCGGTATTATATACGGTATCATTAAGATTGAAACCATCAACGAAAAATACAATAACATGGCTCGGGAATTAGATGCGCAGCTTTTCGTTTATGATAAAGAAACCGGAAAGTTTATTATAGATACAATTGATAAAAATCCCGGTGAGTTGTCAAATTTTAAAGACAGAGAATATAATGACGGCTATTCCTATGAGGCTTTGGAAACTACTGACAAAGGATATTCCTCGTTCAAATCCAAGTTTACAGGTGAAGATTTGTATATTCACTATTCTACGATTGAAGATTTTAATTGGGGTATAATGCTTGCCCGCTATGAAACACAGGTGTTTGCGGAAACACATAAAATTTTCCGAAATTTAGTTTTTAGTTTTACTTTAGTAATTTTAATTATAGCTGTTTACCTGCAGTTGGTTTTAAAAAGAGAGAGAGACAGAACGAAACTGCAGGCAGAATCTTCAACTATCAGAAAGCTTCTTCTGGAAATAGCTGAAGAGTACACAAATGTTACTGAAGCGATGAAGAAAATTAAGGAATTTTCAAACGCACGTTCTGCTTTTTTTGCGGATACGGACGGGGAAGATTTCTTCTATATCAAACCGTCTTTAAGAGAAAAGCTTTTAGTAGGAGCTGACAGGAAATATTTCCAAACAGAGCTTTTCAGGTATGCTGCAAATATTCATAATAAAAGAAAATCAGCTATTGGTTTTATGCAGATTGTCCCGAACAAGCACCTTGCTAAAACCAATCGGGAACTATATCAATTTTTAATAAATCACAATATCAATGACATATCCTTTGCAATTGTCACAGATAAGAATAACCATGCGGGAATTCTGGGAACGATTAATCCGAAGAAAAGCTCTTTTACCCGAAAACTCCTTGAGGAAGTTGCAGTTTGTTTTTCTATTGCTATGTACAATAAAAAACATCTTAATAAAACAGAGCTTGCCGCAACAACTGATTCTCTTACAGGGGCATTAAATCGTGTGGCATATAAAAAAGATATTTTGAAATTAGACGATGAGAAACCTGAAGAATTTTCCTGTATTTATATTGACGTAAATGAACTTCATCTCAGAAACAACAAATACGGACATGCTGCAGGCGATGAAATGCTTATCTATATTGCCAATACCTTGAAAGAGGTGTTCTACGGACATAGTATTTACCGTATGGGCGGAGATGAGTTTTTAGTATTCACAAAGGATACCACACAGGAAAAGATTAAAGAGAATATAGAAATATTTATCAGCCAATTAAAACCCATGGGATATAATGTGGCAATAGGTATGTCTTACAGAAGCCAGAATACAAACTGCGAAGAAATGGTTCGCGAAGCTGAAATAAGAATGTATGAAGCGAAAGCACAGTACTATCAGAATAAAGACAATAGCAGTGTATCTGAGGATAAAGACAAAGAATATGTGTATACAAAAACGGGCATCAAAGAAATTGATACAATGATATCTGTCATAAAGGAAAACTACAACGGCATTTACAGAGTGTCTCTTGAGAATGATAATGCTCATCGCATACTTATGCCTGCATATCTCGGATATAACGAAGATGAAGAAAACTTTTCAAAACTTTTGGCAAAATACATTGATGAGATTGTGCATCCCGATTTCCACAGAGCTGTTATGAGCTTTCTGAATTATGATGCATTAAGAAGACAATTGCTGGAAGGCAAAGTACCGACAATTACATATAAAAAAATACACGGTGAAGCAGTTACACTCAGTGTCTATAATTTAACCGATGATAAAGGCGACGTAAAAGATACTCTTTGGGTTTTTGCTAACGAGTGATTAAACGGAGGAACAACAAAGTGATACTGCAACTAATCAAATTTGGAGTGGTAGGCGTTATTGCTACCTTTGTAGACGTGGGAGTTCTTGTCGTATTAAAGGAACTGCTTCACGTGGATATTTTGCTTGCTTCGGCAATTTCCTTTTGTGCTTCCGTTACAGTAAATTACATTTTGAGTATGTCCTTTGTTTTCAAAAGAAAAAAACAAAGCAAGCTCAAGGAATTTATTATATTTGTATTACTCAGTATTGGCGGACTGTGCTTAAACCAATTGATTTTATGGATTGGAGTTAAGTTTACGTCTGTGTATTATCTGATAGTAAAATTGTTTGCCGTGGTAATTGTACCGATTTACAATTTTATAACAAGAAAAATTTTTTTAGAGGCAAAAGGGAAATCGTTATGAACAGTGTTTTTAAAAAAGACCTATACAGATATTACGGTGAAAGCGGAGAACCGTTTTTGAAAAAGGTGTTCCTTCCCCTCGAAATAAAATACATATCTGTATTCCGAAAAGCAAATATGTGTAAATTCCTGCCTCTAAAACTTTTTTATATGTTAAGGCTCATGCATATGTCGAGCAGGACACAAATTCAGATTCCTGCAAGAACAAGCATAGGTGAGGGGCTGTATATCGGGCATCTCGGCCGTGTGATAATTCATCCCGATGCAAAATTGGGTAAAAACATTAATATTGCAACAGGTGTAACAATAGGGATGGAAAACCGCGGAAAAAGAAAAGGTGTGCCCGAAATTTCTGACAATTGCTGGATTGGTACAAATGCCGTCATAGTGGGAAATATTAAAATAGGCAGTGATGTTCTCATTGCACCGCTTACCTATGTTAATTTTGATGTTCCCGACCACAGCATTGTTATAGGAAATCCCGGAAAAATAATTCCTAAGGAAAATGCCACCGCAGACTATATTTGCAACTGCATACATTAATAAGGGAGTGGCGAATTGAATAATAAAGATTCAAGAATTAAAAATAATTTAATATCGTCACTTGTTTATCAGGTTGTGCTTATATCACTGAGTTTCCTCCTGCCGAGATTATATCTTGAAAATTTTGGTTCAGAGGTTAACGGTGTACTTTCGACCATAAAACAGATTTTTATGTATCTGTTCCTTTTGGAAGCTGGCGTAGGTCTTGCCACAACACAGGCTCTTTATAAAAGAATCGGGGAAAAGGATTACAAGAGTGCAAACGAAGTTCTTTCTGCCACCAATTCTTATTATATCAAAACAGGAATAATTTACCTAGCCATCGTACTTGTTATTGCCATTGTATATGCTTATGTAATACCAACCTCAATAGACAGCAATGTAGTGTTTTTAATAATTATATTAACTGCTTTGCCCGCACTTTTCAGTTATTTTGTTCAGGCAAAATACAGAATACTTATGGAGGTTGACGGAAGAAAGTATGTAATAAATAACTCTGAAACAATTCTTCAGCTTGCTTCAAATGCAGGCAAAATACTTGTTTTGGTTTTAACAGACAGTCTTCTTCTTATTCAGCTGGTTTATTGCATAATGTCACTTATTCAGCTTGCATATTTATATTTTTATGCAAGGCAGAGATATAAATGGCTTGATTTAAATGTAAAACCTGATTTTGAGGCTATTTCACAGAAAAACTCGGTATTGGTACATCAGCTTTCAGGTATGGTATTCAATAATACCGACGTAATACTTATTTCCGTTCTTTGCGATTTTAAGGCGGTAAGTATTTATGCCATATATAATATTTTCTTTTCTCAGGTGCAGAATTTTATAACAAGTGTGGTTTCGTCCTTTACTTTCGCATTGGGACAGATGTTTCATACTGACAGAGAAAAGTTTGACAAGCTGTTTAATGTATACGAAACTTTTTACATAATGGCAACTTCTCTCATTTATACTCTTATGGCAGTATTTTTATTGCCTTTGATACAGATATATACGAGCGGAATAAACGATGCACAGTACACAAACACATTACTTGTATTGCTTTTTGTAATA
Organism: Clostridia bacterium; assembly: GCA_045661145.1. Taxonomy (GTDB): domain Bacteria; phylum Bacillota; class Clostridia; order UMGS1883; family UMGS1883; genus UMGS1883. The sequence continues at coordinate 46,970 of JAZRFC010000048.1, forward strand.
ATGAATTTGCTCTCCAACTGTAAAATCCCTGCCAACAGTGTTATTGAATATTCGGGCGATTTTGAAAAAACCCGTTCCTATGCAATATGGGAAATGGTTATAAATATCACGGTTTCCATTGCCGCAATTCTTTATATGGGAATATGCGGGGCAATAGTAGGAACAATTGCGGCGCTTTTATACCGCGGAGCAGTTACAATTTACTATTCAAACAGAAAAGTTCTTAAAAGAAGTCAGATGCATACATATAAAACCCTGATTTCAAACTGTGCGGTATTTGCTCTGATTATGGGAATATTTTTTGTTGACACATTCAGTAATGTTTCCTTCTTACAATTGCTAGCAAAAGGAGTTGTACACTCGGTATGGATTGCAGGATTGTACTTACTTGTAAACCTTGTATTCAATAAGTCTGCTTTTAAAACTATTTTTGAAGTATACAGGGGGAATAAAAATCAATGAGTATTCCAAAAGTAATTCACTACTGCTGGTTTGGAAAAGGCAAAATGCCTGCACTTTCTGAAAAATGCATTGAAAGCTGGAAAAAATACTGCCCTGAATATAAAATAGTTTGCTGGAACGAAGACAATTTTGATATAACACAAAACAATTATGCCAGGGAAGCGTATGAGGCAGGTAAATGGGCTTTTGTCAGCGATTACGTCAGACTTAAAGTCTTGTATGACGAGGGCGGAATTTATCTTGACACAGATGTAGAGCTTATAAAACCCCTTGACAAGCTTATAGAAAAAAGCGGATATATGGGATTTGATGATAACGGAGTTATATCAACAGGTCTTGGATTTGCCTGCGAAAAGGGAAATGAACTTATAGGTGCTCTTCTGAAAGATTATGAAGATATACATTTTTTGCTTTCTGACGGCACTTATGACCTTACTCCATGCCCTGACAGAAATACAAAAACTATGCAAGAACTAGGACTTGATATCAGTATCCAAAAACAGCGTTTTATGGGGATACAAATGCTTCCCGAAGAATATCTTTGCCCTATGAAATATTATACGGGAAAAAAGATAATAACCGAAAATACTTATTCCATACATCATTTTTGTGCATCGTGGACATCAAAAACCGCCAAGCGGACCCTGTTTGTAAAGCGGATTATAGGTGTAAAGCTGTACGATAAACTGTACGGAAAATTTTTACATAAAGTTAAATGGCTGGAGTGGTAAGTTTGCCCGAAAAAGTATTGAAAAAACTTAATACACATGTCTTGCCCGAATGGAAGGTTTGCTTTATTTCAGCTCTTTTGGTTGGATTATTTGCCCATTTATACAAGATAACAAATTGGCTTCCCAATTGGGATTCATTAGTGTTCAGGTATGATTCACAGAATATGATTACTCTTGGAAGATGGTTTTTGCCTGTTGTCTGCTCGCTTAGCTCGTTTTATGACCTGCCGTTTTTAAACGGTATAATTGCAATTATTTTTCACGCGTTGAGTGCCGTGTGTATTTGCAGGATACTTAATGTACAGAAAAAAATTACCGCAGGCTTAATAGGTGCAGTTATCGTTTCGTTTCCGACGGTTACTTCGGTTATGATGTATAACTATGTGGCTGACGGTTACAGTATTGCATTCTTCCTTTCAACTCTTGCGGCACTGTATATGACGAAAGAAAAACCGAGGTATCTTCTCTCAGCGGTACTTATTGCTTTATCAACGGGGATTTATCAGGCGTACATAACCGTTACAATAATGCTTGTTTTACTCCATTTAACAGATGAAATGATTTTCAGTAACACCTCTTTTCGGGTTATTTTGAAAAAGGCTGTGTGTATGCTTTTATCGGGAGTTTCAGGTGTAGCATTATACAGCATTATACTTAAAGTAACTCTTGGTCTCTTTTCTGTAGAATTGCTTGATTATCAGGGAGCTAATGATGCGGCATCACTTTCAAATATAGATATACTTGCTTCGCTTTACGTTGTTAAAGAAACCTTTATTAAATGCTTCTTTGATTTATCGGGCGGTGTAAATGTATATATTGTACTTAATACCGCTATATTGATTTTTACACTCGTGTATTACCTTAAAGGTGTAATAAAGAACAGACTCTATAAAAATCCTGCAAACATCTTTATGATTATTATTTTGAGTGTTTTGCTCATATTTGGAGCAGGAGCACTTGCTTTTATAAATGCAGGTGTTGACTATCACAACCTGATGCTTATGGGATATGTTGTATTCTATTTGTTTTTCCTGATAATTTATGAAAGAGGGGAAGAAGCAAAGGAAAAACATACTGCTATCAAATGCTGGAGTGTACTTATAACAGCAGTTGTAATCATCGCAAATCAGGTTGTCATATCGAATGTAAGCTACCATAAAGCACAGATAGCTTATGAAAAGTCCTATGGGGTTTTGATGCGTATAGCAGACCGTATAGAACAGACCTCGGGAGCCGCAGATTGTGACAAAATTCTTGTAATCGGTGCTCTTGATAACAGTGACGCATACAGCGTTAATCTCACACCTGATATTACGGGAATAACAGATGGATATATAATCCGTGCAGATGATGAAACAGTGGGACAAAGTGTATTCTGCAGTGCTGTTAACGATTACTGCGGTAAGAATTACGAATTTGTAAGCGGTAAAGAAAAGAAAAAAATTACTCAAAGAGAAGATGTTAAATCTATGGGAAAATGGCCGTCAGAGGATTGTGTGGCAATCATAGATGATACAGTTGTTATTAAACTTGGTACAGAGGGTGAAAAGTAAGTGATATATTTTTGTGCTGACGATTATGGTCTGAATGATATATCATCATTGCATATACAGGAGTGTATCGATAAAGGTGCACTTAATAAGGTTAGTGTGTTTCCCAATTTTGAACAAGTTGATTTGGGCAAAATATCAGAAAATAAAAACATCAGAATTTCTCTGCACTTAAACCTTGTTGAGGGGAAGTGTATGGCAGAGGCAGGCGAAATAAATCTGCTTGCAGACGAAAACGGGAATTTTAAGCATACCTTTGTAGGTCTTTTTAAACTCAGTTTATTTCACAGAAAAAAACTTGAGGAGGAAGCGTATAAAGAAATCAAGGCACAGGTTTTATTCTGGAAAAGCATTTTGCCGGAGGATATACCTTTTTGTATCGACGGCCATCAGCATACTCATATGATTCCGGCTGTGTTTAAAGCCCTGATTAGAGTTTTAAGTGATGAAAAAATCAATTTAAAATATATGCGGATTCCGGCAGAACCGATTTTGCCGTATATAAAAACACCATCTCTTTATTTTACATACAGTGCAGTAAATATTATTAAACAATGGCTTCTTAAATTCTTGTGGCTGATTAATAAAAATCAGTCAGGAAAATACAAAATACCAACATCGCATTTTATGGGAATCCTTTTTTCGGGAAATATGGATGAAAAAAGAGTAAAAAAAATCCTGCCAAAATACATTAAAATGGCAGAAAAAGACGGCAGGGATATAGAAGTGTTATTCCATCCCGGATATATTGACAAGGATGAATTTAAATACGAAAATATAGCTTTTAAGGATTTTTATTTATCGGAAAACAGAAAAACAGAATTTGATTCTGTAATGAAAATATTAGAAAGAAGTGTGCTGTAATGCCCTATATTGATCAGGACAAGGTTGACGCTAAAACAAGAGAAAAATTGGAAGCAATTATCGAAAAATCATACGCCACCTTTTGGAGGGGGAAAAGACTTTTTGACATCTTTTTTGCTACACTGATTTTGTTGTTTTTCTTACCTTTGATGGCTGTAATTGCCATTGTGATTGTAATTGATGACCCCAGCGCCGGGCCTTTCTACAAGCAGATAAGAATAGGCCGTCACGGAAAAGAGTTTTATATGTACAAGTTCAGAACTATGCGTGCAAATGCCGACAAAATGATTGAAGAGCTTGCAAAACAGAACGAAATGGACGGCCCCGTATTTAAAATGAAAGAGGACCCCCGTATAACAAGAGTTGGCAAATATTTAAGAAAGCTTTCTCTTGACGAGCTTATGCAGTTTTTTAATGTTCTTAAGGGAGATATGACCCTTGTAGGTCCGAGACCTCCGCTTCCGAGAGAGGTTCAGTATTATACTGATTATCAAAGACTCAGACTTCTTGTTACTCCCGGACTTACCTGCACATGGCAGATTTCCAAAAACAGAAATGACATCCCCTTTGAACAGTGGGTTGAAATGGATATTGAATACATACAGACAAGAACGTATCTTAATGATATAAAAATTATGCTTAAAACACCGATAGTTATGCTTACCGCTACCGGACGATAACGGAAATTGGGGTGAAGAAAATGAAAGTTGCTATGATTGGGCACAAGGTTGTTCCGTCAAGACGAGGCGGAATAGAAAATGTTCTTACAACACTATGTCCGATGCTTTGTGAAATGGGACTTGACGTAACCTGTTACAATCGTTCATCGGATAAGGTTGAAAATGAATATGTGGGAACCGTTAAGAACAATATGTACAAGGGTGTTAAAATCAAAAATGCATGGACACTCAATTTTCGGGGATTTGCTGCAATGATAGCATCATTCACAGCGGCAATATCAGCTTCCTTTGGGGACTATGATGTTGTTCATTTTCATGCGGAGGGTCCCTGTGCAGCGCTCTGGATTCCAAAGCTTTTCGGGAAAAAATGTGTTGCCACGGTTCACGGGCTTGATTGGCAGAGAGAAAAATGGGGCAAGGGTTTTGCATCAAAGTACATAAAATTCGGCGAAAAAATTCTTGCCAAATATGCAGACGAGGTTATTGTGTTAAGTCAGGCAGCTTATGACTATTTCAAGGAAACGTATAACCGTGAAACGACTATTATCCATAACGGAATAAGCCGCCCTAAGAGAAAAGATGCGGAGATTATTACAGAAAAGTACGGGCTTACAAAAGGAAGCTATATAACTGTTGTTTCAAGGCTGACTGCCGAAAAAGGTATTCACTATCTTATTGATGCGTACAGCAAAATCACAACCGATAAAAAGCTTGTTATTGCAGGAGATACAAGCGATACCGATGATTATGTGAGAATGCTTAAGGAAAAAGCGGAGGGAAATCCCAATATTATTTTTACAGGGTTTATATCAGGTGATATTTTAAACGAAATATATTCAAATGCCTATATAAACGTATTACCCTCCGACCTTGAAGGAATGTCATTATGTCTTTTGGAGTCGCTTGCATATAGGAATGCACTCTTGTGCTCGGATATTCCCGAAAACAGTGCAGTTGCTGAAGACAAGGCAATCTACTTTAAGAAAGGGAACATAGACGATCTGGCTGAAAAACTTCAGATGCTGTGTGATGACAGCCAGCTTGTTGAAAAACTGAGAGACGGTGCAGACGAATTTATTTTAAACAAATACAGCTGGCAGGATGTTGCAGAGGCAACCTGCAGGCTTTATGAAAAATAAGCCGGAAGCGAATAATCCGAACCCGCCTGAAACAGCGTTGTTTCGGTATATTTCGGCTAAAGTAAAGGTTTGGTTAATATGGTTAAGAAAATAAGAATATTTAAAAAGAATATTTACGAAGCTTTAAGCCCCGCAATGAAAAAGAATATCAGGGCTCTTAAATTTTTTGCTATCGGTATGATTTTTGTTTGTATCGCAACAGCTATAATTGTTATTATGTGCAGTTATATCGGTAACAGAAATTTCAGAGAAACCTTTTACAGTGCAAGCAGTATCAAGGTTGACAGCCCTGTGCGTGTCATTCAATTATCAGATTTACACGGCTCGTCTTACGGAAAAAACAACAAAAAGCTCCTGGAACGTGTTAAAGCTCTGGAGCCTGACATAATAATCTGCACGGGCGATATGGTGGATTCTGCGAAGGAGGATGTTGATTTTGCGGTGTCTTTAGGGGAAGAGCTGTCAAAGATTGCTCCCTCATACTATGTATACGGCAATAATGAAGTGGAAACCATCTATGATTTCCCGCTTAACGAAAAAGAACTTGATAAGAAATTCGGATTTGATAAAAATAACCGTGATGAAACCGCACTTTTAAAACTTGAGGACTCTTTTGAAGAAAAGCTTGAAAATGCAGGGATAAAGGTTCTCAAAAACGAAAAGGACACAATAAAGGTAAAAACCATGTCAATTGATGTGTACGGGGTTTTAAACTCAAATCCCTCTTCATTCTGGTCTTATTCGGAAAAAGCCTTTTTCGATTATATTTATGAAAATCCAGATAATCTTAAAATTACAGCAGTACACGAGCCTTTCATTTTTGAAGAGTTCCAACCTGAATTCTGGGGTGATTTACTGCTCTCAGGACATACCCACGGCGGAGTTATGCGTATCCCCGTACTCGGTCCTTTGTTTACACGGGAGGGCGGTTTGTTCCCCGAACGAAACGGTAAGTTTGTTTACGGAAGATATGAAGCCGCAGGAAAGCTTTTAATCGTGAGTGGAGGACTTGAAAATTCAAATGTTTTTCGTATAAACAATCAGCCGGAATTGGTTGTTATCGATATTAACAAATTTTAATTTTGGGAGGGATACGGACAATGTTTAATGTACTTCAAAAATTAATTATTTTAATTATCGGCGTGTTGTTTGCAACTGCAGTAACAACAATATTTTTCCGTTCTAAAAATATTAATCGCACAGAACGTACTCAGATTTTCAAAACCGCGGAATATTTTAATGCATGGATAATCCTGATATGCTTTATTGTCACTATGATGTATGGAATTTTTAATCATTTTGAACTTAAAAAGTCCGTTCATGCAATCGTTTCTTTGAATTATTCTGAAGCCTCGCAGGCACTCAATTCCAACGGAACAAGATACAATATGGCAGAAATTATCAGTGACGAGGTTGTGGAAAGAGCTATAAAAAAAGGTGCTCTCCAGGATGTAACGGTAAAACAGCTCAAAAACTGCCTTGTAGTTTATCCTTGTGTGCAGGGCGGTGTCGGCGATGAATCGCAGTATCATATTTCCACAGAGTTTGCGGTGGAATACCACGCCTCAAAAGACACAGCGCATCTTGATTCGGAAAATGTTATTAAACTGATAACTTCGGCATACAAAGAATACTATATAGGAAAATATACCGATAATTTCAGCCTTGATACCGAAGTACCTGATTTTAACGAAATGGAGTATATGGATATAGTGTCCTATCTCGATAAGGAAACACAGGCTATTTTGAATTATCTCTATGGTATGGCAGGAAAAAATCCGAGCTTCGTTACGGAAAACGGAAGCACCTTCAATTCCATTGCAGGAAAGGTGCATCAGTTCAAGGAAACCCAGATAAATCAGAATTTAAAATCTCTCATTCTGCAAAACGGTATTGCAAGAGATAAAGACGGGTATGTTGACAGATTGTCATATCATAATAAAAATGTAGATTTTGACCGTCGGAAAAACGATGCATCCTATAAGCTTTGCAATCAGGCAATTGATATGTACAGCGAGGAAATGACAAGAGTAGTGCTTGTTCCTACATGGGATCAGGCGGGCAAATACTACATGGGCAGAACGAAAGTCGGTGTCGATGAGCTGTCTGTTATGGCGACGGATTTCAGTAATTATGTTGCATCCAATGAAAAAGAAATTATGGATAATAAATTGGTGATTGATAAAATTTCTTCAAGCAGTCAGGCATCACAGCTTTATGTGTCCGCAGATTCTCTTATAGATTCTGTTTATGAGAGTATCAAGGGCTTTGAAAAAGAAGCAATAAGTGCAGGAAGAGAATATTTCCGTCACAAGATGAATCAGTGTATTGCGGTAAGTATTTACGGAATTTCGCTTATGAGTGAACTTAAAACACTTATCATATTTGCGGCTTTTGCATACGTGTCGCTTATACTTTATCGGATTTCCAGAAAATTCGATAAAAAGGGAGGATGGCAATGAAAAACTTTCAGATTTTAAGATATTTAAAAAAGCTTTTACCCGTCATTGTCGTTTTTTGCCTTTTGGCAACCTATGCTGTTTATTTTAAACTTTCAACATCGAATACATATATAGCATCTGAGGTTATCCATTATAACGATGAACAGGCGGAAAAAGGTCTTGCACCAACGGGGGATAAGCTGGACGTAAACGAAATCAAATCCTCTGCAGTAATGTCAAAAGTGGTTGATAAAATGGGACTTACAGGTATTTATTCGGTTGACAGTCTTATTTCAAGAATTAACATTACCCCTATCGAGGATAAGGATAAGGTAGCGCAGAAAGATGCAAAGCTTGAAGAAGGCGAAGAATATATATATAAGCCAAGCACATTTATTGTTTCCTTTTCTTCAACAAGCGGTGAGGGACCTGATTTTGCAAGAACAATACTTGATGAAACGCTGGACGTTTATTTTGAGCAGTTCAGTCAGAAGTATGTAAATGTAGCTCCTGCAAACAATACTATCGAAAACCTCAATAAAAATGATTACGATTTTATTGAAATGATGGAGCTCATTGATACAAGTATTGACAACACTCTCACAACCTTGTACCAGAGAATGGAGCAGAACAATTATTACAGAGCAACCGAAACAGGCGTGTCGTTTGCCGAGCTTGTGGATGGATTTAACTATTTAAGGCAGGTTAAGGTTTCTGCCCTTTTCTCAAAGATTTATAAGTATCAGATTACAAAAAATAAGGAAGTCCTCGTTTCTGACTATACAACAAGAATAGACAATAACAATATCTCCAATGCAAAGGACGAAAGTATTGTCGAGGATGTTGTTACTGTAATAAATGCCTATGTCAAAAAAATGAGAGAGTCGGGGAACACAAATATAAGCTATGAATACATTCTTGATAATCTCCATGAGAGAAATCTGCAGGATTATGTCGGAGACCAGACTGTAACCTATGATGAATTGATTTATAGCTGGAGGGACCGTAACGAAAGTAAAGAGCACGCAATTATTGACTCTGCATACTGCAATTATATTTTAAATACATTTACTTCCTGTACGGGTAATTGCAGGGGTGCCTGCAAATCCTCTGACTTGACCTGCGCGGAGCTTAGTAATAAAGAATATGCAGATATAAGAGAAGATGTTGAGCATGAAATTGATACACTTCTTAATGAGCTGTCTGTTCTTTACGACACAACAATGAAAACCAATGATGAATACAACAAATACCTTGGTGCCAGCTATATTTCGGTATTGTCATCGGCATCTGTAAGGGAAAGCGTTAATGTACCCCTTTATACAGCAATTGCATTTTTCTTCCTTATGGTTCTTTGTTGCGGAGGTGCAATTATGCTGGTAAGAACGGGAGAGATAGTAAACTACATTTTCTATACAGACCATCTTACAGAATTTAATAACAGGGCATATCTTGACAAATACTTAAAATCCAAGGACAAAAAGCTTCTTGATGACGGCGTTGTGTACTGTATGGTTGATATATCCAATCTGATACACATCAACACCGAGTATTCGAGAGATGCGGGTGACGATATTATAAAGATGTTCACAAGCTACATAAAAGAATCCTTTGGCAAATCCAGAACTGAGTACATTTATAATGGAAACGGCAGTTTTGTTATGCTGACAGAAGAGTCTGATTACATTACCGTTGAAGATATAATGAGACTTTTCAGACTCAGACTTGATGAAAGAGAAGAACGCAGAGAAATTGTTATCGAATATAAGATTGGTATTGCCGAAACCTTTAAAGAAAATAAAACGGCAAGAAAATTGCTCTCGGAGGCAATCGAAAATAAAAAGAACTATATTTCAGATTTAAAAAGCAAAAGTTCATTGTAATCTTTTTCTAAAAAAGAAGGGAGGGCAGGGGCAAGGTGGAAAATAAAATTCTTGAAAGAGCAAAAGTGTTTTATTTTATGGTTGTAGCTGTAATGATGTACTATTTTCTCAATGAATACATTGACATAGGCCTGCACGTTACATACCGTCATGCATTTGCCCTCGTTCTCTTCGGCTCTGCAACTCTTTTGTTTTTATATAAGCCTGATATTGCAAGAGGATTCACCGCTTTTAAGGAAGCGTGCATTTACAGTGCCCCCCTATTAGTTACCACGATAGTTTCACTTTTTATATGGTTTGTGGAAACGGTAGACGTTGGTGTTATTTCAAGAGGTCTTTCAAGCTCCTTTGTATATGCCAATATGCTTTCATTTGCTTTGGGAGCAGGTGCTCTGCTTTATATTTTCGGAAGAAAAGGTATATGGTATAATCTTGTGGCTATTCTGATTGCAAATATTTTAATGATAGTTACGGTTATTGCACAGAACGGACTTGGAAGCTATCTTTCTGAATTTGTAACTCTTGTAACCACCTTTGCGGGCGTAACGGGAGATATTATTGTTCAGGCGGAAATTCACGAGCTTGCTTTTTGCCTTGGTGCATACCTCATTTATATGCTTTATAAACCGCAAAAAAACATAATATATTTTATATTGCTTTTCTTAAGTCTTTTCTGTTTTTTATCGGCATTTAAGAGAATTGCAATAATTGCCATAGCAATAGCCCTTGTGTTTGGCTATCTTTTAAAATTTATTGCACGGTACAACAAGAAAACAGCAAGCAGACTCATTACAATCCTTACATTTCTTGTGGTTATTTTGCTTATAGGCTACATTGCCCTTATAAAGATGGATGCATTTGAGCTTCTTGAAAATGCAGGAATAAACACAAGCGGGCGTGTTGAGATTTATAATGCAGTAGATGAGTTTTATGAATTCAGCCCGAGCTTTTTGGGTAACGGAATCGGCTTTCTGACCTATCAGCTGAATACATTTATGAATGTCGGTGTTGCATCTGTTCATAATGACTTTCTTCAGCACTTCATTGATTTGGGTTTCTGGGGCTATATTATATGGCTTGTGTCTATGACTTTAGTCAGAGTGTGGTATTTCGGAAGGCACGGCAATGTGGAAAACGCCATTATTACATTTATGCTTACCATGTATCTCATAGTTGTATCCAGCACAGACAACACTATGAACTATCCGCTCTTAACGGGGGTTCTTGCAATACTTATGATGGGAAACAACTATGAGGAAAAGGTACGCCACAGTGAATATAAAATTTTTGGTTATGTTTCGGATGCCAACAAAAAAGAGGAAAGTGATTCATTGTTATGAAAATTCTGATGGTAAATAAATTTCTGTACCCTCGCGGAGGCAGTGAAAGCTATATGCTCTACCTTGGCGAGCATCTTAAAAAGATTGGTCACGAAGTTGAGTATTTCGGTATGTACGACGAAAATAATACGGTAGGAAACTCCGCAGGGTTATATACTCAAAATATGGATTTCCACTCAAAAGGACTTGCAAGGTTTTTATATCCCTTTAAAATAATTTATTCCTTTGAAGCAAAGAAAAAGATTATGCAGGTAATAGATGATTTTAAACCCGATATAGTTCATATGAATAATATAAACTTTCAGCTTACACCGTCAATCATCTATGGCATAAAGAAGAAAGGTATATCCCTTGTCCAGACTGTACACGACTATCAGATGATTTGTCCCAATCATCTTCTCTATAACTTTGACAAAAACACACCCTGCGAAAAGTGTGTTAAAGGCTCGCATATAAACTGTATTAAGAATAAATGTATTCACGGCTCTCTTGTTAAGAGTATTATAGGTGTTATAGAAGCAAAGTTTTATTCGATGTTTAAAACCTACAAAAAGGTGGATTTATATGTCTGCCCGAGTAATTTCCTTGAAAACAAGCTTTTGTCGGCAAAGGGGTATTATGAGGGAAAGACCAAAACAATACATAATTTTATCGACAAAGAAAAATTTTCCAATAATGACCGAAAGGAAGATTCCTATATTGTATTTATAGGAAGACTATCCAAGGAAAAAGGTATTGAAAATATTGCAGGGGCAGCCAGGCTTCTTCCCCAATATGATTTTGTGGTAGCAGGAAGCGGTCCTGATGAAGATATGCTGAAAGATATTCCAAACGTCAATCTGGCAGGCTTTCTTACCGGGGACAAGCTTACAGAACTTATGGGAAATGCAAAAGTTCTTCTTTTGCCGTCTGTGTGCTATGAAAACTGTCCGCTTTCCATACTTGAGGCACACTCTTTGGGTGTTCCCGTCGTTACCATGAACAGCGGAGGAATGGCAGAGCTTGTAAAAGACGGTGTTACAGGAACCCTTGTAAAAGAGCCCACTCCCGAGGGAATTGCACTTAAATTAAAGGAAGCTATTGAAAATGAGGACTATTACAATAGTCTAAGTGAAAATTGTAAAAAAGAAAAAGACAATATATTAAGTGTTGAAGCATACGCTGATATTTTAATCAAAGAATATGAAAAACTAGCCCGGAGGTGAAAAAAGTGCCGCAGCCGAAAGTAAGCATTATCGTTCCCGTGTATAATGTAGAGAATTATCTTGAAAGATGCATAAATTCCTTGAGAAATCAAACTCTCCGCGATATTGAAATAATTCTTGTAGACGATTCTTCAACCGATTCGTCGCTTGAAATATGCAATAAGATGGCAATGGAAGATTCCCGCATAAAGGTTATTCATAAGGTGAACGGGGGTGCAGGTCTTGCGCGGAATGAGGCACTTCGGATTGCAACGGGGGAGTATATCGGCTTTCTGGATTCTGACGATTTTGTTGAGGAAGATATGTTTAAAACACTTTATGATAAAGCGGAAAAATATAGTTCAGACCTCGTAATGTCAGGAGTCTTGTTTGTAGACGGAAATATGTTCAGTAAAGAGGGCGAATGTATCCGCAAAACATATTTTGATAGGGATACTCATTTTGAGACGGAGGAAGAACTGAAAAAATTAAGAATGGGTATTGTGGGCGCATTGCCCGAGGATGCTGATGACAGTAAATACGGAATGAGCATCTGGAAGAATCTGTTCAAACACCAAGTGATAAAGGACAATAACATTGTTTTTAAATCCGAACGTGAGATGCTTTCAGAGGATGCGCTTTTTATGATAGATTATATTTCCTGCATTAAAAAGGCAACGGGAATTAACGAAGCATTTTATAATTACTGCAGAAATGAGGATTCAATTTCAAAATCGTATAAAAAGGACAGATTTGAAAAAAGCCTTGTCTTTGTAAACGAGGTTCAGAAAAGATTTGAAAAAGATATTGCTCCCGAAGAATATCAGATTTATATATGTAGATTCTGGCAGGCAATGTGCAGGGTGATTTGCTCTCAGGAAATAATGTATGCCGCGGATAACAACATTAAATATACTGACTTAAAGAAAAGGTTAAAGGCAGTGTGCACACACAGTTTAACTGTCAGGGCAATGAATTCATACCCAATTGGAACACTGCCCTTTAAACAAAGAGTGTTTGCATACTGCATAAAGTACAGATTATACTTTCTGTTAAAAGTGCTTGTAGGATTAAGAAGATAGGAGAAAGATATGTTTTTTTCTGTAATAGTGCCTGTTTATAAGGTTGAGAAGTATTTATCGGGATGTATAGAGAGCGTTTTAAATCAGACCTTTTCTGATTTTGAACTTATTCTGGTTGACGACGGCTCTCCTGATACTTGCCCTCAAATTTGTGAAGAATATGCCAAAAAAGACAACCGCATAAAGGTGCTCCATAAGGAAAACGGCGGACTTGCAAGTGCAAGAAGAGCAGGAATAAAGGTAGCCGAGGGTGACTATGTATTTAATCTTGATTCAGACGACCTTATTGAAAATGACACTTTGGAATATGCGTATAAGATAATAAAAGAGACGGCTTGTGAAATTGTAGCTTTCTCATACAGATGGGTTAAAAACGGTCATACTGTAAATATCACAAATGACGGTCTTGATGAGGGTTTATATAATAAAAATGATATTGAAAAACAAATTTTCCCAAGGCTTCTTATGGACAAAAATATGAATCATATTTCATATTATCTGTCGGGCAAGGCGGTAAAAAGAGACCTTTTGACACCTCATCAGCTTAATGTAAGTGAAAAAATATCATTGGGTGAGGATTTATGTTGCACAGTTTCTTGTTATCTTCACGCAAAAAGCGTATACATAAGCAAAAAAACGGCGTACTTATACACCGTAAGAGAGGATTCCTTGTCAAAGGAGTTTAACACAAAGCAAATTTATCTCATAGAAGATGTTATAAATGAAATAAGCAAAAATGATATGGAAAAAGTGGTTGATTTTAACGAACAGCTTTGCCGTTACTCCTGTTTTATGTGCTTTACAATATTAGCATCGGCAGCAGAGGGCAATCACTTTAAAAGTATAAAAGCGATAAAGGAAAATATCATAAACTCACTTCATAACGAAAAAATTTTGTGTGCGGAGTTTGACAATATATCAATTAAAAGCAAAATATCCATATTCTTTATGAAGAAGAACTGTTACAGAACAGTGTTTTATTTCCTTAATCTGTGCAAAAATATCAAGAAAATTCTTAAGAAAGGGTGAAACATCTGATGAAGCCTGAAATATCAGTAATTATGAGTGTGTATAATGGTGAAACATACCTTAGAGAAGCGATAGAAAGTGTCATAAAGCAGACTTTCAGGAGCTGGGAGCTTATTATTATAAATGATTGTTCAACGGATTCTACGGGTGAAATTCTTGCGGAATTTGCATCAAAGGATGAACGTATAAAGGTACACCCCAATGAAGTTAATCTCAGATTACCAACATCGTTAAACAAAGCAATTTCTTTGTGTAACGGTAAATACATAGCAAGAATGGATGCAGATGACATCTGCCTTCCCGACAGACTTCAGAAGCAATATAAATTTATGGAAGAAAACAGTGATGTGGCATTATCTTCCTGCAGATTTATGACTGTTAAAAATGGTGTGTATTCATCGGGGGGAGCAGGGGGAAGATGTGACAATAAGGCTTTACGTGCAATGCTTCTCGTTGCAAATCCGATACTTCATCCCGGTGTTATTGCCAGGGCGGAGGTTATGAAAAAGTTTAATTATGACACCACCCTTACCTGTACCGAGGACCTTGAATTGTGGACAAGAATGGCAATGGAGAATCAGAAAATTGAGATTCTTCCCGAGTGCCTTTTGATATACAGATTGCACGATAAGCAAATTACAAGCACTACCCTTGAAAGACAGCATATTGAGGTGCTTAAAATACAGAATAAATACTATGCTTCGCTTATTCAGGAAATGGATAAAGAAATGCAGGAGTTTTATATCAGCGGGATTTATTTTAAAGAGCATACTGATATACATAAATTACTCCAATACGCAAAATGGCTTAGAAGTGTGGCACCTAAAAACTTTGATAAGCATACCATAAACTATGTACTTTTTGAAATTTTAGCAGAATACAAAAGATGCGGTGTGCCAAAATCCGAGGTTTTAAAAGCCATGCTCGGGTTTACCCCATTATTTTTAGCAAAAGAAATCATCCGAAGAAAACAAACTGCCCGAAAAGACATTGAAAAATGTATGAGGGTTGCAAAAAATATTGGTCTTAGACAGACCGCAGGAACGAAGGAGTTTCCAATTTTCGAAAAATAGATTACAGGAGTCTGAAAAATGAAATTTTTTGAATATCCTTATGTGATTATAACTATTCTTGCGATAATTTTTCTTGCAATGGGACTTATCGGACTGTATTTTACGATGAAATCGGTAAAAACAGCGAAAGGAACAGCGGAGAAAAATTTTTGCGGGATAGGTAAAATAGAAAATGATTTTGAAAAAGCGGGAGCTTCCAGAAAAAATCGCTCAATTGTATATATTTCAATATCCCTTGACAGTATGAAAAGACTGTATTCGGAATCAAAGGCTATAAGAATGTATGAGCAACTTAAAAGAATTTTACTGAGTCATTTTTGCCTTAGTATAGGCGGAGAGATTTCCCTTTACGGCACAGAAAATTTCATTGCACTAAACGGTCTGGAATCAGCTGAAACAGTTAAGTGTATTGAAAGTTGTTTTGAAGAAATTAACGAAGCTTTTGTAAACCACGGTGCAGTGGGTGTTGTCCGTATAAATTTTGGATACCACCAGACCAGCTCAACCGAGGTTTCGTTCAAAACTGCCCTTGGGCGAGCAAAACAGGCTTGCAGTATGGCAGAAGATAAAGATGTTTTATACTGTCAGTGGGACAGCTCAAACGGAAAAGAATTTGAAAGAAAACTAAAAATCGAAAATAACATACAAAACGAGATTGACAACAACAGATTTTTTCTCGAGTATCAGCCCATTTTGGACGCAAAGACAAATAAAATTATGGGTGCAGAGGTACTGTCAAGACTTAATTCACCTACCGAGGGGGTGTTGACACCGTCAGCGTTCCTTTCTGCGGTAAATAATGTTGGATTAAACGAAAAGTTCGATTATTATATTTTTGAAAAAAACTGCAAATGGATTTCAAGTGATAAAGAAAACCGAACTAAATATGTATATACAATAAATTTTTCACGCTACACTCTTTGCGACCCGAATCTGGCAGACAGGATAATAGAAATTGTAGAAAAATACGGCATTGACTATTCGTGTATAGCTGTTGAAATTCTCGAGGATAAAAGTCTCGATAAGGATGAAAAATCCACAATGATAAAAAATTTAACCCGTTTAAAAGAAAAAGGAGTTTTAATTCTTCTCGACGATTTCGGAAAGGGCTATACAAGTTTTAGCGATTTAACGGATTTTGATATAAATATTGTAAAAATTGATAAATCAATAACCCAGAACGCAACGAATCAGACAGGACTTTTAATTCTCAAAAATATTATAAGAACCGCACATGACTTGGGATTTAGGACACTATGCGAGGGCATAGAAACAGAAGAGCACAGAAAAACAGCCGTGGAGTCAGGTTGCGATATGCTTCAGGGATATTATTTTTACCGTCCGATACCCGTTACACAATTAGAAAAATTATTTGAGAAACAGTAAGGTGATTTTTATGTTATCTGTCATCATTCCTGCTTATAACGAAGAGAAGTGTATAAAGCGTGCATATAACGCAATACATTCTTTGTTAGCGGAAAATAACATCGAAAGCGAATTTATTTTTGTGGATGATGGTTCGCAGGACCGGACCTACGAAATGATAGCCGTGCTTTCTTCAGAGAAAGACAACGTGGTGGGACTGCATTTTTCCAGAAACTTTGGAAAAGAATCTGCTATATCTGCAGGTTTATCCGCAGTAAACGGTGCTTGTGCAGTCGTCATTGACTGTGACCTTCAGCACCCTCCCGAAAAAATAGTTGAAATGTACCGTTTGTGGGAACAAGGATACGAAATTGTTGAGGGGATAAAAAAAGAGCGCGGACAGGAAAAGAAGATGCACAGTATCGGCGCAAAGTTTTTCTATTCCCTTATCAGCCGTATGGCAGGCTTTGATATGGCTAATTCATCAGATTTCAAACTTCTGGACAGAAAAGTGGTGGATGTGCTGAATAAAATGCCCGAAAGAGGATTTTTCAGAGCGATCTCTTATTGGGTAGGATATAACAAGGCAACAGTTGAATATGATGTCGGGGAACGCGTGGACGGCGAATCCAAATGGTCAACAATGGGACTTGTAAAGTATGCACTTTCAAACATTTCATCATTCTCTACTGCGCCAATGCAAACAGTAACAATTCTTGGATTTATAATGCTGGTAATATCAGTTATTTTCGGAGTATGGGCACTTATTGATAAAATAGTCGGAAGAGCTCTTGAAGGTATGACAACGGTTATAATTATAACTATCTTCATAGGAAGTATAATTATGATAAGCCTTGGCATTATAGGATACTATATTGCCCGTATTTACGAAGAAATCAAAGGCAGACCCAAATATATAATATCATCAACCACAAAGAGCACAGAGAGAAACTAGGCAACTTTCATATACTAAATAAATTGTATAAGGAGATTGTACGAGAATGGAAAAGGTAATCACAAAAAGCATTTTAAAAGGTCTTGAAAATAATGAGTTTAAGATGTACTTGCAGTTTATAGTAGATAATAAATCTAAAAATATTATTTCCGCGGAAGCACTTTCAAGATGGGATAACCCGGAAAAAGGTGTTATAGGTCCGGGAAATTATATTGGAAATATGGAAGCAGAAGGACTTATCAGCAGGCACGATTTCTATATGTTTGAGCTTGCCTGCCGTCAGCTTGAAAAATGGAAAAATACTGAGTATGAAGATATTTCAATCTCTTGTAACTTTACAAGAATAACTCTTTCTGAAGAGGATTGCATTGACAAACTTAAAACGATTTCCGAGTGCTATGATTTCGATAAATCAAAGCTTGCAATCGAAATAACCGAAGATGCAATGGAAAAGGATAGAGAAACTGCAAAGAAAAATGTCAGACTCTGCAAAGAGCTCGGTTTCAGAATTTATCTTGACGACATGGGATGCGGATATACATCTTTGGTTAACCTTTGTGACTATCCGATTGATGTCGTTAAAATTGACCGTGATATTCTGCTCAGAACCAATACTTCAAGAGGAAAAGCTTTGTTTTCAGGAATTGTGGCACTTGCTCACAGCCTGAATATATCTGTAATATGCGAGGGCGTGGAAACAGAAGAACAAAATACACTCGTATCCAAATCTGACTGTGATTATATTCAGGGGTGGTATTACGCAAAAGCTCTTCCTTTAGAAGAATGTGAAGCGTTTGTAGAAGACTATCATAAAATATAATATAGATTTAAAAGAAAGACTTCACGAAAGTGAAGTCTTTCTTTGTTGGTCGAAATAAAAACAGTTTGAAGACTAAAACAGAGCTTTAATATCATTGGTTGGAGGCAGACAATTGTAGCTTTTACATACATAAAATGTTGTCTGATTGTTTAAAAGAGGGTAATTTTTGTTTTCTGTAACTACCGATACGTTTGCTATAAAAGGCAGTTTTTCTGTTATTTGTTTTAAATCAGAGTCCTTTTTCAGTGCAATCGTAATATGAGGTATGGAATTTTCATATAACAACATTGCAATTAAAAACATACTGTTACCTGACGGATATTCGTATGTTCGGGCAGACATAAAAGTTATCTGCTTCTCAAAAAGCTCCTTATATTCATTTTTCTCTGTGATTTGATACAATCTGACCAAATTATATGCCATAACCGAATTTCCGCTGGGGATTGCTCCGTCATAAGTTTCCTTTGGATTTATAAACAGGTCTGTATTATTGGGGTCAGAAAGGTAAAAACCGCCATTTTTGTCATCCATAAACAGTTTAATTGTTTCCTTGCAGAATTTTTGTGCCATTTCAAGATAATTTTCATTAAGTGTTGAGTTGTAAAGCTCTGTCAAGGCTGCAACATAAAATGCGTAATCATCTAAAAATGCGTGTTTTGAGCACTTTCCGTCACGAAAGCTTGTGTAAAGCCTTAGTCCCGCAGACATATTCTTTTCAATAAATTCCTGTGATTTTTGTGCTGTGTAAAGATATTTGTCGTTTCGTGTAACTCTGTAAAGCATAGCCAGAGCCGTAATCATCATGGAATTCCACGATAATAAAATTTTGTCATCAAGGTGAAGCTTGAAACGATTTTTTCGATAGCTGTACAGCTTTTTTGTTTCTTCCTGAAATTCAGTCTTTAAATCGTTACTTTTAAGCAGGTTGGGAATATTTACTCCTTCAAAATTGCCATTCTCTGTAATATCAAAAGCTTCGGCATACTCTCTTCCTTTATCTTCACCTAAAATATTAATAATTTCATTTAGCGAAAAGGTATAATATCTTCCCTCGACACCCTCGCTGTCGGCATCCTGAGCACTGTAAAAACCACCATATTCAGATGTCATTTCCTTTAAGATATATTCCGCAGTTTTTTCCGCAGTGTCAAGACAAATGCTGTTATCGGTAATGCTGTAAGCAAATGTATATGCTATTATAAGCAAGGCGTTATCGTAGAGCATTTTCTCAAAGTGGGGAGCAAGATAGTATTTATCAGTGGAATATCTTGAAAAACCATAGCCGATATGGTCAAAAATTCCACCCTTTCTCATTTGCATAAGTGTTTTTTCTGCCATTTTTAGAGCATTGGAATTGTTGTTTTGTTTTGCGTATAGCATCAAAAACATCAGGTTATGGGGCATAGGAAATTTTGGAGCACTTCCAAATCCTCCATAAGAACTGTCAGAGGTGAGCTCGAAAACCTGTACTGCCCGTTGTATCAGGTCACTGCAGGTTTGAGCTTCTTCATCCGTGGGGGTATCTATCAGATGCCTGATAATTTCTTCTGCAGATTCTGAAAGGTCTTTTTGATTCGAGTTCCATTTTTTTGCAATAGTAGTTAAAAGTTCTGAAAAACCCGGCATGCCGTATCGTGAGTGAGGAGGGAAATATGTCCCTGCAAAAAACGGTTTTTTATCCCATGTCATAAATATACTCATGGGCCAACCTCCACTGCCTGTAAATGCCTGACATACAGACATATATACACTGTCAATGTCAGGCCGTTCCTCACGGTCTACCTTTATTGAGATAAAATGTTTATTTAAAATTTCGGCTGTTTTATTATCCTCAAAACTTTCATGTGCCATGACATGACACCAATGACAGGTGCTATAACCGATGCTCAAAAAAATAGGCTTATTTTCTGTTTTTGCTTTACGAAACGCCTCTTCGCACCACGGATACCAATTTACAGGATTTTCTGCGTGTTGTATAAGGTAGGGGCTTGTTTCATTTTTTAATTGATTGCTCATTTTTGCCTCCATATATGGTTTTTATCAGTATATCCCGTTGCAAAACAAGAAATACTATACAAGAACAATAGAGGTAACAAATGTAAAAAATAATTATTTTAAAGGCTGGTATTTCAAGTGTTATTCAAATGATAAAACAATTGCTTTTATTCCGGCATACCACCATCTGCATAGCTTATTATAAATTTTCCTGCAAAGGAAAACTTCTGTGCGAATTCACAAGCGACAGAGCGAGTTTTGAATTTGAATACACAAGATTATGAGAAGAGCTTGCCTTTATATCCGGCAAGCTCATTACATTAGTATTCCGATATGATTTTATCCAAATGTTGTCGCATTTCGGTCCCGGCTACGCACCAACTTCGCTAAAAACG
>JAZRFC010000049.1:0-10842 GCA_045661145.1 Clostridia bacterium
GACCGTGCGGTCGATGTAAAATGCAGAAAATCTGAAGTTATCTGGGTGTTCAGCGATGTGGAAAAAATGCCATTTAACCGCGGTTATTATACTGTTGACCTCACTTTCTTTTTCCGTGTTTCTCTCGATGTTTATACCGGAGTTTCACGCCCGGTTACTGTTGAGGGTGTTGCGACCTACAATAAAAAGGTTGTTCTTTTCGGAAGCGAAGGCAGTGCAAAAATCTTCACATCCCGTTATAAGGAAGACAGCTTCGACCCTCAGCTTTGGCAGAAAACAAATATGCCAAAAGCTGTAGTGGAAACTCTCGACCCTATCTGCCTCGGTGTCAAGATTGCAGAGCCGGGTGAAAGATGCTGCAAGTTCAGCGACGACGAGATCGATGTATGCAATATTCCCGATTGTGTTTGCAGAGTTTTCGAGGACAGATTTGTAAACTGCAGAAACGAGCAGAAGAAAGTATATGTTTCCCTCGGCCTTTTCACCATTATAAAGCTTGAAAGAAATGTTCAGCTTCTTATTCCTGCGTACGATTTCTGTATTCCCGAAAAGGAATGTGTTGCAAGCTCTCCCGATGACCCCTGCGAGATTTTTGCAAACATCAATTTCCCCATTGACGAATTTTTCCCTCCCGTCGAGGATTGCTTAAACGGTGATGCACCTGACTGCTGTTGTAGTGAGGATTAAAATACACAAAAAATATTCCATGGCTATGCCATGGAATATTTTTTACATATCATACCAAATAGCTTGATATATTTCTCTTGATGTGGTATTATTATCTTGGTGATAAGACAAAAAATTGTTGAGAATTACAAGATACATATTCGGCTAAACACAGAAAGGGATATAGCTATGAAATTGAAGAAACAGATATGGATATTTAGTTTAATCATTATACTGCTTGCTAACATATCGGTTAGTGCGGAAACAACTGGCGGAGTATCTTCTTATCCAATGTTGGCACCAAGAGATACATGGTATCAGGGAAGCGCTTCAAGGAACAGTTTTACTACTATTACAATACTGGATTCAATTGACAGCGAAACTGCCAGCTCTGCCAGCGAGTCTTGGAATGCTGCTGCAGACCGTGACGGTGACGGGGAACTCAACAGTGATATTGTATGTTATATGAATGATACAGAGCTTATTATAGTAGGTAACGGCTCGGGTAAAATATTAATGAATTTTGATTCTACCTGTGCTTTTTCTGATTCATCCAACAGAGGAGATTATTTTTCAAACGTTACTGAAATATCAAATATTGATATTTTAGATGCACGTATGGTAATTACTATGCGAAAAATGTTTTTCAATGCTTGTTCGTTGGAAACCCTGGATATAAGTAACTGGGACACCTCTATGGTTATGGATATGTCATTTATGTTTGCATCCACTGTTTCAAACAAGCCGATGTCTTTTAAAAGGTTAGATGTGAGCAATTGGGATACTTCAGAAGTTCTGGATATGAACCGTATGTTCCAGCTTTGTTCATCACTTGAAGAATTGGAGGTTGGAAACTGGAATACCTCTCAGGTTACCTCTATGAGCGGTATGTTTCAGAGTTGCATATCACTGACAAAGCTTGATGTAAGCCATTGGAATACATCTAATGTTGAAAATTTAAGCTTTATGTTTCATTGCAACGGAGGTCTGCCGGTAGGGAGCATAGATGTTTCAACTTGGGATGTTTCTAAGGTTTTAAATTTTGACCATTTTGTAGCTCACGCCAAAATAAAATTAATAGGTGTTGAAAATTGGAAAAACTCAGTTGTTCAAAATATGAATGCAATGTTTCATATGAGTCAAAATAAAATTTTAGATGTTTCGGGCTTTGATACGAGAAATGTAAGAACTTTCGACCAGATGTTTGAAAACTGCAATCAGTTGACAGAGATTATAGGTTTGGAAAACTTCGACACTTCAAACTCGGTCGGATTTAGTGAGATGTTTAAGGGAACAAGTAAATTAACCGAATTGGATTTAAGCTCTTTTGACACAAGAAAAGCGGCAAATGGTATTCAAATAAGCAGTAACGGAAAGACAAGTAATACACTTTATCATATGTTCTACGGAGCTATAAGGTTAAGAAAAATAACCATAGGAGAGACCTTCAGCTTTAATGGTGATGGCTCCAATAAAATATCAGACAATAAAGGAGTGTTCCATACTCCATCAGGTACATATATTTCGGGCGCAGACGGTTACTGGTATAATGAATCGGGCGAAGCATTTTTACCCTCTGACATTCCAGATAAAACCGCAGGAACTTACTATGCCGTGTTCCCCGGTTCCAAGGGCGTAATTGCATCGGGTGACTCTTGGTATAAGGGAAATACACCCCGCAGTTCTATAACAAAAATCAACATAACCGATTCATATGCAGTTACAGGAAATGAAGCTGAATTTTGGGATGCATCATCCTTGCAGGATAATAGTGTAATGTGTTATGTTAACGGTACGGAGCTTACCATAGCAGGCGATAAGGGTACTATTGTTGCACATAAGGATTCAAGCTATATGTTCAGTTCTTCCGATTCTTCAAAGTATTTTGTTAATCTGGAATCTATTGATGGACTTTGTAATTTAGATACATCTATTGTCACAAATATGAATAATATGTTTAAAGGTTGCGGCAACCTTAAAGCTCTTGACCTAAGCAGTTTTGACACTTCCAAGGTTATTAATATGAACGGTATGTTCAGAAATTGCACAGATTTAAACACCATTTATGTATCCAGCTTATTCAATACAAATGCTTCTCCTACAAGTGATAAGATGTTTACGGGATGCACAAGCATTATTGGCGGAAACGGAACTTCCTACAACAGCAGTTTTGTAACAGCAGATTATGCAGTAATTGATACAGATGAAATTCACGGATACTTCACAGAAAAAGAAATGACTTTCATCAATACAGAATATCTTACAGATAATAAAATCGAAGTTTCATTATTTCTTAGCGAGAAACAAAAAGAGAAAAAAGGAATTGTTATAATTGCATTATACAATAAAAATGGTATGATAAATTCCTGCTGTCCCGATACTGATGAGCCGATAACTCACATCTTTGATAATTTGCCCTCCGGAGAAACCAAGTTTACAGTAAAGGCATTCTATTGGACAGGTATTAAGGATATTGTTCCCATATGTATTCCAATAACTAAAACAATACAAAAATAAGAGTATCTTTCGATACTCTTATTTTTTGTAAACTTATCTTATTTGGGCTGCTTGCCGATGTAAGCAAGAATACCTCCGTCTACATAAAGAATGTGACCGTTTACTGCATTTGATGCCTCAGATGCGAGGAATACTGCAGGACCAACAAGTTCTTCGGGGTCAAGCCATCTGCCTGCAGGAGTCTTTGCACAGATGAAGCTGTCGAAAGGATGCTTGCTTCCGTCAGGCTGTGTCTCACGGAGGGGAGCAGTCTGGGGAGTAGCGATGTAACCGGGTCCGATACCGTTACACTGAATGTTGAATTCACCGTACTCTGAGCAGATGTTTCTTGTAAGCATCTTAAGACCGCCCTTTGCAGCAGCGTAAGCTGATACAGTTTCACGACCAAGCTCGCTCATCATGGAGCAGATGTTTATAATCTTACCTGCACCTTTCTTGAGCATAGAGGGGATAACAGCCTTGGAAACGATGAAGGGGGCATTAAGGTCAACATCGATAACCTGTCTGAATTCCTGAGCTGTCATTTCGTGCATGGGAATTCTCTTGATAATACCTGCATTGTTTACGAGAATGTCGATAACGCCAACTTCCTTTTCAATCTGAGCTACCATTGCGTTTACAGCATCTTCGTCTGTAACGTCACAAACATAGCCCTTTGCGTCGATACCCTCAGCCTTATAGGCTTCAACAGCTTTATCAACAAGCTTCTGCTTGATGTCATTGAATACAAGCTTAGCACCTGCGTTTGCAAGACCTTTTGCAATTGCAAAACCGATACCGTAGCTTGCACCTGTTACAAGTGCAACTTTTCCGTCAAGTCTGAACATAATAGTCTACCTCCAATTTATTATAACAAATCTTTTGTTTCGATATGGTCCATATCGGTGAATTCCTGGTTTTCACCGCACATAGCCCAGATGAAGGAATAAGCCTTTGTACCAACGCCACTGTGGATAGACCAGCTGGGGGAGATAACAGCTTCTTCGTTGTGCATAATGATGTGTCTTGTTTCTGTGGGTTCACCCATCATATGGAATACAGCATCATTTTCGCCCATATCAAGATACAGATAAACTTCCATACGTCTGTCGTGTGTATGAGAGGGCATTGTGTTCCAATTGGAGCCTGGCTCAAGCTGAGTAAGACCCATGGAAAGCTGGCAGCTCTTGATTACTTCGGGGTGGATGTACTGATTGATAACTCTCTTGTTACAATCTTCTACACTACCGCAGGGAACTTTCTTAGCCTTTGTAATATCAATCTTAACTGTGGGATAAGATGCGTGAGCAGGGCAGGAAGAAATGTAGAACTTTGCGGGGTCCTCTGTATCACAACTCTTGAATGTGATTTCCTTATTGCCCATACCGTTGTAGATACCGTCACGGGGATTCATTTCGTATTCTGTACCGTCAATTGTGATGATACCCTTACCACCGATGTTGATACAACCCATTTCACGGCGCTGAAGGAAATATTCTGCAGCGAGTTCCTTGCCTGCTTCCAGCTTAAGCTCCTGGAATACGGGCATAGCACCTGCTGTGATGATTCTGTCGATATGGCTGTAAACCATTCTAGTATTGTCCTTTGTGAAGAGGTTTGCGATGTGGAATTCCTCTCTGAGTCTTTCTGTGGTATAATGCTTTGCGTCTTTTGCGTTTGATGCCTGTCTAACTTCCATTTTACTAAAATCCTCCTTTATATAATTACCAAATACTTCAATCTGTGTTAATGCCGCCCATGAAAGCGGATAAGAAACCTGCTTGAAATTCACAAGCTTAACATATGTAGTTTCCCTTGCCTCAAACTCAATTGCCTGACCTTCAGCAATTCCTTCAAATTCTGCGTGCTCGATGCTTCCGTCGGAAAATTCCACATCAACACTCTTCCAGAATGTGTCGTGCGGAAAATCTGCACGGAGATAGAACACAATCTTGTCTACGGAAACCGCGTGACCAAAATCAAGCTTAAATTCAAGGTCCTCTCTTGCACCGCCTGCCCAGGAGTGGTAGGGGTAGTTACCGTGGGATTCGTTACGGATAACTCCGTCTATTGCATTTCGTGCATAGAATACGGGGGACTCTCTCGTAACAAAGTTTGCCCAGGTATGGGGATAGCTTCTGCTTTTTCCGTGAATATCGTGGGAGTTAAGGGAAATCTTTCTGTAAGAGTAGAATTCCTCCTCTGTGGTTTCACGTGCAGAGATGATGTGCTTTTCACCTGCGAAAGCTTCTTCACCGTAACAGCCGATTCTTACATCCTTAGAGGGGATAGTAAATTCAAAGCTCTTACCGGGGATATAAATAATGCTTTCAGCAAGTGTTTTGTCAAACTTAACCGCGATAAATTTATCCATGGAGCTTTCTACACGAATATAGTCACCTGCCTGATATTCCTTATCATAGTTAAGAGTGATACTTTTGCCTTTTTCGGTTGCAAGCACTTCTCTATCCTTGTTAAGTACTTTTAAAGTAAGCATTTTACACCTCCTAACAATATTGTTAACTTAATTATAACATAAAAAATTTCAATATATGTTGCAAAATTTAATGTTTTTATTGCAAATCTCACCATTCGATGTTAAAATAAAGTCAGGAGGAGATATTATGTCTTATATGTTCGAGCATTGCTCGGAAGCGGTAGAATATGCAAGCAGTAATAAAAGCTTTGGTTTCAATTATTCCGATACACAAAATCCCGACCAGAATATACATATTCACGACTGCTGTGAAATTCTTTTTTGTGTAGAGGGTGGTCAGAACTTCCTGATAAACGATAAGGTTTACGATGTGAAAGACGGAGACCTTTTTATTATAAATCAGTTTGAAGCCCATAAAATAACCTCGGACCCCGAAAGAAAATTCAGCAGGTATATTATGCAGGTTCATCCCGAGTTTCTGTATGCAAACTCCACCGACAAAACCGACCTTTCACATTGTTTCTATACAAGGGGAAAGGAACTGTCAAACAAAGTAAGTTTAAGCCGTGAAGAGCAGAAAAAACTTATTTCTCATATAAAGAAACTTGAAAACAGATATGATTACGGCGAGGATATTTTAAAAAATCTGATAGCCGTTGAAATTCTTGTTCTCGTAAATGCAGCATTTTCCCAACATACAATGGCAGAGAAAGCATCAGGCAGCGGTGCCATAAAAAATGCGATTGATTACATTAACACTAATTTCAGTCAGCATCTTTCCCTTGATACCATTGCACAAAATTCATATATATCGGTAAATCAGCTTTGCAGACTTTTTAACAAATACTGTGGCACTACCGTTGCCAAGTATATTACCTCCCGTCGTATTTCAGAGGCAAAAAAACTTCTTTTATCAGGCAGAAGCGTAACCGATACAGCAATTATGTGCGGTTTTGAAGATTATGCAAACTTTATCCGTGTATTTAAAAAACACGTTGGTGTAACCCCTGGAAAGTATAATGGAAACTAAAAAAGTGACTGAACTTTCGTTCAGTCACTTTTAAGTTATGTACTTAGTCGCAGTTAATCTTAAGAAGATTTTCAAGGAAGCTCTTTCTATCGTGCTCATTAAGTGCCTCGTAGCTGTATTCAAGAGCCTTAAGCTGAATTTCCTTTGCACTCTTAACACCAAGATTTCTTACATCACGGAGATTACCTGAGTTCAGGAGGTCAACAAGCTTTCCCAAATCTTTTACGCCGTGTGCCATAAGAGCATTGTAAGAACGAACGGAGAGGTCCATATCCTTAATCGCCATATTGCAGGTTTGTGCAGTAAGAGCTATGTTTACCTTAACTGTCGAAAACAACTGACCTAACACGGGGAGAAGTCCGTAATTCTCCACGCATTTGTAAAAAACTTCAATATCTATTGTACTCATTTCCATACCACCATTTCAATATTTATCCAATCTGGTATATATTCTAACATAAAAATTTTAAATAATCAATGTGCATATTAACAAAGGTTTAGTGCTGAAAATTGTTAAATATAGAGAAAATACACAATTTACAGTATATTTTCTCTGCTTTTTTGATAATCCGTTAAAACCGAAAGGCTTTGCTCAAATTTTAAACCGTACCAATATTTCTCTCTTTCATCAAGCGTTTTCAAAATACACTCATTTACAAAATCAGATGCATTTTGTGTGGCTTCAGAAAGGGTGGCACCTAATAAATACATACCAATAAAGGCTGAGGCGAATAAATCACCGCTGCCGTAAAATACTCCGTCATACAGGGGCTTTTGTGCAACGTAGAGGGTATCTGTCTCCTTTTCGTATGAAACAGTTTTAATAGAATTTTCTTTATGTACCCCTGTTATAATCACATTGCTGCAAAGAGAGGTAAGCTTTTTCGCAATTTCCTTTATATTATCTGTGTCTTTATAATTCTCGGGTAAACCGCCTGACAGAATCATTGCCTCTGTCATATTTGGAAAAATAATATCTGCCTTTTTACAAAGCTGTGCAAGGTTTTTTGCATAATTCCTATCCAGCCCCGAGTAGAATTTTCCGTTATCTGCCATAGCAGGGTCAATAAATACAACTGTATTTTTATTTTTAAATCGGTCTATAAAATCGCTTACCGCACATATAAGCTCGTTTGAGCCGATGTATCCGACGTAAATAGCATCAAATTCAATACCGAGACTTTCCCAATGGTTACAGATTCCGTTAAATTCGTTGTATAGGGGATGAAAGGTGTAATTTTTAAATTCACCTGTGTGAGTGGAGAGAACAGCGGTAGGAAGAACCACCGTTTCAGTTCCCAATGCGGAAATAACGGGAAGAGCAACCGTTATGGAGCACTTACCAAAACACGAAATGTCTTGAATTGTAACCAATCTTTTTTGTTTCATACAAATAACCTCTTAATTTGACTTAAACACACATCAGCCAGCGGCTGATGTGTGTTTGTAAAAACCTTTATAAACTATAACGCTGTTTATACATATCATAGAATTCAAAGAATTCATTTGCACCTGTTTCCTTGACGTTATGAAGATATTCATGTGTCTGGAGCGAGTTATTTTCAATCTCGAGAAGACACACCGCAATATTTGAACAGTGGTCGGAAACTCTTTCATAGTTTGCCAAAATATCGGAAAGAACAAAACCAAGCTCAATGGTACAGTTTCCTGTACGGAGTCTTTCGATATGGTTTCTTTTAATCTTGTGATTTAACTTGTCAATAATCTGTTCAAGAGGCTCAACTTTCTTTGCGACATTAAGGTCCTCGTTAACAAGTGCTTCAACGGCAAGTGAAAGTATTTCGCGAACTGCATTTCCCATCACGGAAAGCTCACGCTGTGCTTCGGCGGAGAAGGAAATGTTCTTTGTGTTGATTTCTTTTGCCGCATCCATAATATTTACAGCGTGGTCAGCAATTCTTTCAACATCTCCTACAACGTGGAGAAGCTGAGAAACCTCACGGCTGTCCTTCTGTGAAAGGTCCTGCTCGGAAATCTGAAGAAGATAAGAACTTGTAGCATCCTCGTACTCATCAACTTCTTTTTCGTTATTAACGATTGCTTCAGCAAGATTTTCATCATATTTATCAATCAACGTCATTGCATCAAGAAGTGTTTTCTTTGAAATTGCTGCCATTTCAGAAACGGTCTGACGGCAGGTCTGTACCGCGAATGAGGGTACAGAAAGGAATCTTGAATCCAATGTTCTGAATGTTGTTTGCTTGATTTTTTTGTTCTTTGTTTTTTCTTTTACTGAAAGTGTTGTGAGCTTTTCTATAAGAGAACAGAAAGGCATGAGAATAATGGTAGATAAAATATTGAATAATGTATGAATTACCGCAATGTTAAAGGGAGAAGCGTTTGCCTCCATAAATGGAAATTCGACAACAGCACACAGTGCATAAAATGCAACACCAACAATAATTACACCAAGCATTTTTATATAAAGACAGGCAAGAGCTACCCTTTTAGAATCTGTATTACCATTTATTGAAGAAAGAATCGGGGTTATGGTTGTACCGATATTCTGTCCGAGGATAATCGGAATAGCGGTGGAAATCGGGATAATGCCTGTTCCTGCAAGTGCCTGCAAAATACCGACAGATGCAGAGGATGACTGAATAATTGCTGTAAGAATTGTACCGGAAAGTACTCCAAGAATGGGATTTTTGAACATTATCATAGTCCTTGCAAAAGCAGGAGAATCCTTTAGCCCGCTCATAGAACCACTCATTGTTTCCATACCGAACATCAAAACAGCAAAGCCGAGAAGTATTTTGCCCGTATCCTTTTTCTTGTCGGTATTGCCAATCATTGTCATAATAATACCGATTGCCGCAAGAATAGGTGTAAAGGACGATGGCTTAACAATGCGGAGGAAGAAATTATCACCGCTGATTCCCGTAAGAGAAAGAAGCCATGAAGTAACAGTGGTACCAATATTAGCACCCATAATTATGCTGATTGTCTGCCCAAGCTTCATAATGCCCGAGTTTACAAAACCAACGAGCATAACTGTTGTTGCTGAAGAGGACTGAATAATAGCAGTTACGATAAGACCGAGTAAAAAGCCTTTTGCAGGGTTATCGGTCATTTTACCAAGAACGGCTTTAAGCTGACCGCCCGCTTTCTTTTCAAGAGACGAGCCCATAAGGTTCATACCGAAAAGGAAAAGTGCCAGACCGCCTACAAGAGACAGCACATCAAACAAAGTCATAGTCAAGACCTCTTTTCTATAATAGCAAGTTTTTATAAACGGATTTTTTGCCGTTAGTGAAATAATAACAATAATTGAACGACTTATCAATAGTTTTTACAAAAATCTCTTTTCGTCAAGCTTTTTTCTTTGGTGTTTATGCATATCTTTTTTCGTCAAAATATAAAAACTTTTTTATTGAAGGCAGAATTTGAAAGTATTTTTAGTCAAAACTATTGATAAGTTTGTCAAATATTGCTATTATTCTTTTAACGATATATTTCGTAAATTCCATCTGTAAACAAGAGAGGTTTTATTTATGACTCTGTTTGATGTGTTATCCCTTATCGGCGGACTTTCTCTCTTCCTTTTCGGTATGAACCTTATGGGCTCTTCTCTTGAAAAGAAGGCGGGCGGTCAGCTTAAGGCTGTTCTCGGAAAAATGACAGACAGCCCCGTAAAAGGATTTTTACTCGGACTTATTGTAACATCAATTATTCAGTCCTCATCTGCCACCACCGTTATGGTTGTCGGCTTCGTTAACTCGGGTATTATGACACTTCATCAGGCTGTAGGTCCTATTATGGGTGCCAATGTCGGTACTACAATTACCGGCTGGATTCTTTCTCTTGCCGACATCAAGGGCGGCGGAATCATGGATCTTTTCAAGCCTGACTCCTTCGTTCCCGTTCTCGCTCTTATCGGTATTTACCTTCTTATGTTCAATAAAAAGAGCAAGAGTAAGGATACAGCTATGATTCTTTTAGGCTTCGCCACTCTTATGACAGGTATGGAAGCTATGTCTGACGCTGTAGCAGGACTTAAGGAGGTTCCTGAATTCACAAACATCCTTACCCTCTTCTCCAATCCTGTTTTAGGTGTTCTCGTCGGTGCAGGTCTTACAGCTGTTATTCAGTCATCTTCTGCTGCTGTAGGTATCCTTCAGGCACTCTCCACCACAGGTGCTATCACCTTCGGTGCGGCTATTCCCATCGTTATGGGTATGGCTATCGGTAC
>JAZRFC010000050.1:0-3072 GCA_045661145.1 Clostridia bacterium
CTATTTTTCAATACAAGTATCTCTTCTTCATACATTAACATGTGTCTATAGTTTCTTGACATAAAAATACCTCCTATGGTTTTTTCATTATACCATAGGAGGCTCTTTTTTTCTATTGTCCGTTTTTACTGGACTTGTTCAGTAAGCTCTCAGCTATTTTTTTGTAAATTAAAATCTGAAGTCTCTTATTCCGTTTTGTATCTTTTCAAGGTTTTCCTTGCATATTTCTTTAACCTTTTCCTTGGGTATATTCTCAAGCTCTGCCTGAATCAATGCTTCACCAATTCTTCTTGTATCCTCGGAGGCGTAGTCCATCAAAAATTCTTTCAGTGTCATAAGTGCGTTGGGATGACAGCAATTCTGAATCTGTCCCGATTTACAAAGGGACATAAATCTGTCGCCCGTTCTACCCTCGCGGTAGCACGCAGTACAGAAAGAGGGGATATGACCAACCTCCATAAGCCATTTCACAACCTCATCAAGAGTTCTTGTATCGGAAACATCGAACTGCTCGCTGTCGTGGGGGCGTTCTTCCTCGGTGTAACCTCCTACGGAAGTTCTGGAAGCACCGCTTATCTGTGAAACACCCAGCTTTATAACCTTTTCACGGACAGCCTGACTCTCTCTTGTGGAGATAATCATACCTGTATAGGGAGTGGATATTCTTATAAGTGCGCAAATCTTTGCAAAGGTTTCATCATCAATACCATTGTCAAAAACATCAGGGTCAATATCATCGGCACGCTTGATTCTCGGTACGCTGATTGTGTGTGGGCCCACTCCGTGAACAGCTTCAAGATGTTCAGCGTGCATTAAAAGTCCTGCGAACTCATACTTGTAAAGCTCAAGCCCGAAAAGTACACCGAGCCCTACATCGTCAATTCCGCCCTGCATTGCTCTGTCCATCGCTTCTGTGTGGTAAGCGTAGTCATGCTTAGGCCCTGTGGGATGAAGCTTTAAGTAGCTTTCTTTGTGGTAGGTTTCCTGGAACAGAATATATGTTCCTATTCCTGCATCCTTAAGCTTTTTGTAATTTTCAACCGTTGTTGCCGCAATGTTTACATTAACTCTGCGGATAGCACCGTTTTTGTGCTTAATAGAATAAATTGTATTGATGCTTTCAAGAATATACTCAATGGGATTGTTTACGGGGTCTTCACCTGACTCTATTGCAAGACGCTTGTGTCCCATATCTTGAAGAGCGATAACCTCGCTTCTGATTTCTTCCTGAGTAAGCTTCTTCCTGCAGATGTTCTTGTTCTGATAATGATAAGGACAGTATACACAGCCGTTTACACAATAGTTGGAAAGATAGAGAGGGGCAAACATTACGATTCTGTTTCCGTAAAATGCCTGCTTTATCTCTTCTGCAAGCTTGTACATCTCCTGAACTTTTTCGGGAATTTCACAAGCTAAAAGAACGGAAGCCTCTCTGTGGTTAAGTCCTGCACAGAAGGTACCGTTATCCTTTTTCTGCGGTCTTGCTTTATCTAAAATAGCATCAATAAGCTCTATGTTGTTTTTGTTCTTTTCTGCATATTCGAGGGTTGCACGGATTTCTTCATCACTTATGAATTCCTCGGCTATCATTGATTTGGGATTATACATAGCTGTCATTCCTTTCGCTACTAAAATACTCATTAAATTATAGCACTATGAAAAATAAATGTCAATAAAAGAGGACTCCATTTTAAGCGGAATCCTCTTGAAATTAATCTTCTATCTGCCAATTAATAGGCGCTTTTAAATTGGAAATCAAAAATTCATTTGCTTTTTTGAAATGTCCGCATCCCATAAACCCTCTCGATGCGGAAAGGGGGCTGGGGTGAACGGTTTCCAATATATAATGCTGGGGATTTGTAATAAGCTCTTTCTTTTTCTTGGCATTGTTCCCCCACAAGAGGAAAACGATACCGTCACGGCGATTGTTAAGCTGACGGATAATTTCATCGGTAAAGATTTCCCAACCTTTGTTCTGGTGGCTGTTTGCCTCACCGCTTCTTACGGTAAGCACCGTGTTAAGGAGTAAGACGCCCTGCTCCGCCCACTTCATAAGGTAGCCCGTCTTGGGTATGGGATAGCCGAATTCTGAATTGATTTCTTTGTACATATTAAGAAGTGACGGGGGAATTTGCACACCCGGTTTTACGGAAAATGCCATACCGTGTGCCTGACCAGGCTCATGATACGGGTCCTGACCAAGAATAACAACCTTCACCTTGGAATAAGGTGTTGCCTTGAGTGCGGAGAAAAGGTCGTACATATCGGGGAATACCGTATGAGAGGCATACTCCTCTTTCAAAAAGTTTCTTAGTTTCAGATAGTATTCTTTTTCAAATTCTCTTCCTACTTTTTCATCCCAGTCGTTACCGAGCTTTACCATTTTGTATCACCTTTTTCATAACTGTATTTCTGAAAACCACATTGCCATGGTTAATAATGCTTATCCCTGACTCTTTAAAACCCAACTTCAAATAGAAATCCTTTGCAGTCCTGCTGGAGTCAAGACTGATTTCGCATATGCCTTTTTCCCTTGCCCAATCTTCTGCCTTTTGGTAAAGTGCGGTCGCAATTCCGCGCCTGAGGTAATCCTTATGAGTGTAGAGCCTGTTTATGTAACCGTTTCGTTCCATGCTGATAAAACCCACAAGCTTCCCTTTTTCGAAAGCAACAAGATTCAGGCAGGGGGAGAGGTTGTTCCTGAACTTCCTGATGTCGAAATTCTCTGGTGCCCAGGCATCAAGCTCCTCTTTTGTATAATCATCGGTACAAACTGTATGTACCGTGTCTGTAATTAATTTTACTACATCTTCATACTCGTCGTCAAGTAATCTTCTGATATACATAGAAAATACCTCCGCAGGAAAAAATTACAAAGAAAAACATAACCCACATACTAACGTATGTGGGTTTGTTGTTGTCAATTACTTAAATTTTCTTTTTCTTGCTGCTTCAGACTTCTTTTTGCGCTTTACGCTGGGTTTTTCATAATGTTCTCTTTTTCTAACTTCGGACAATACGCCTGCCTTAGCACAAGAACGCTTAAATCTCCTCAGGGCGCTATCTAAAGAT
>JAZRFC010000051.1:0-6899 GCA_045661145.1 Clostridia bacterium
AAGGGCTTTGACCTTGCTGAAAAGTACAGAATGCCTGCAATGATTCTCTCTGACGGTACAATGGGTCAGATGATGGAACCTGTAAGTCTGGAAAAGGGCGAAATCAACGAGTATGATAAGTCATGGGCACTTACAGGAACAAAGGGTGAGAGAAAGCCCAACATCGTAAACTCACTTTATATTGCTCCCGAAGAACTTGAAAAGCTTAACTTCGAGCGTTATGAACGTTACAAGAAGATTGAGGAAGAGGAAGCGCTCTACGAAGAATACCTTATGGATGATGCAGATATCTGTATTGTAGCATACGGCGTTGCATCCCGTGTAGCGAAGAATGCTATTGATCAGGCAAGAGCAGAGGGTATCAAGGTTGGTATGATTCGTCCTATCACACTTTGGCCTTTCCCCAAGAAAGCACTGAGCACTGCAGCTGACAAGGTTAACAAGTTCATCAGCGTAGAACTTTCAATGGGTCAGATGATTGAGGATATCGAGCTTGCTATCCGTTGCAAGAAGGAAGTTCTCCTTTGCAACCGTACAGGTGGTATGATTACCACAACAGAGGATGTCCTTAATAAAATTTACGAGGCGAACGGAGGTAAAAACTAATGGTAGTATTTGAGAAACCAAGCGCACTTACAGAAAACACACTCCATTATTGCCCCGGTTGTACACACGGTATTATTCACCGTCTTGTAGCGGAGGCTCTCGACGAGCTTGGTGTTACAGGCAGAACAATCGGCGTTGCTTCTGTAGGATGTAGCGTATTCACATACAATTACTTTAACTGTGATATGGTTCAGGCGGCACACGGTCGTGCTCCGGCTGTTGCAACCGGTGTTAAGAGAAGCGACAAGAATAACATCGTATTCACCTATCAGGGAGACGGTGACCTTGCTGCTATCGGTACAGCAGAAACAGTTCACTCTGCTGCCCGCGGTGAAAATATCACAGTAATTTTCGTAAACAATGCAATCTATGGTATGACAGGTGGTCAGATGGCACCCACAACACTTCCCGGACAGAAGACTCAGACTTCTCCCTACGGCCGTGATGTAGAAGCAGTTGGCTACCCTGTAAAGGTTTGCGAGATGCTTTCTCAGGTAGACGGTGCTACATACCTTGAAAGAGTTGCGGTAAATAATGTAGCAAATGTAAAGAAAGCAAAGGCAGCTATTAAGAAAGCTTTCCAGAATCAGATTGATGGTAAGGGCTTCTCTCTGGTAGAAGTACTTTCCACCTGTCCCACAAACTGGGGTCTTGCTCCTGAAAACGCTATCGGCTGGCTTGAAGAAAATATGCTTCCCTACTATCCTTTGGGAGTATATAAAGATAAGTATGCGGAGGAGAAATAATTATGAATAAGGAAATATTGATTGCCGGTTTCGGCGGACAGGGAATTCTCTTTTCAGGAAAATTTCTTGCATACGAAGGTCTTATTGACGGTAAAGAGGTAAGCTGGCTTCCCTCTTACGGTCCTGAAATGCGTGGCGGTACAGCAAACTGCAGTATCATCATCAGCGACAGTGCAGTAGGTTCTCCCATTGTGTCCAATCCCGACATTTTGATTGCAATGAATCTTCCCTCTCTTGATAAGTATGAAAACGAAACCAAGAAAGGCGGACAGATTTTCGTTGACAGCTCTCTTATCGAAAGAAAGGTAGAGCGTGACGATGCTCAGGTCTACTACATTCCTGCTACAAAGATGGCTTCCGACGAGGGACTTACAGGCCTTGCAAATATGATTATGATTGGTCATATGATTGCAAAGAGCGGTATTATACCCGAGGAAAATATCGAAAAAGCAATGCAGAAGGTTGTTCCCCCTACAAAGCAGAATATGTTCGACCTTAATATGAAGGCTGTAAAATTAGGCTTCAATTATTAATCCACAATAAAAATATGTAAAATGGAGGTATAGCTATGAATACACAGATTAAAGATATCGGAATGCGTCTTCAGTCACTTCGTGAGGATTCTGAAATTACAATTGAAGAAATGGCATCGAAGTTAGGGGAAGATATAGAAATTTATAAAAAATATGAAAATGGCGAAATGGATTTCTCTTTCAGCTTTATTTATAATGCAGCAGAAGTTCTCGGCGTGGACGTTCTTGACCTGATTAGCGGAGATCAGCCGACACTTTCAATGTGTAGCATGGTTAAAAAAGGTCAGGGATACAGCGTAAAGCGTGAACACGAATATGATTATAAGCACCTTGCCTACACCTTCCGTAATAAAAAAGCAGAACCGTTTCTTGTTACAATTAATCCCGATAAGACGGCTCCCGTACTTCACGGGCATGAAGGTCAGGAATTTAACTACGTAATTTCAGGTAAGATGAAACTCTATATCGGTGATATTTGCTATGAACTTGAAGCAGGGGACAGTGTTTATTTTGACTCAAGCGTTCCCCATGCTGAGCAGGCAGACGGTGACGAGCCTGCACAGTTCATTGCTGTGGTAATGAAATAATTGTAATTAGAAACATGGAGGAGATGCCGGTATGGCAATATATGAAAAATTCGTCGGTGCAACGAGAGATGATTTCCTTTCTCTCAAGGATGCACAGACAAACTATACATTAAAATACCGTGATGACTTTAACTTTGCATACGATGTAATAGACGTTCTCGGAACAGAAAAACCCGATAAGCTTGCAATGGTTTGGATTTCGGGTGACAAGAGCGAAGTTAAGCGATTTACTTTCCGCGATATGATGCTTGCATCCAACAAGGCGGCAAACTATTTTAAGTATATGGGCATCAAAAAGGGAGACACAGTAATGCTCACCCTAAAAAGAAGTTATTATTTCTGGTTCTGTATTTTGGGACTTCACAAAATCGGTGCCGTTGTTGTTCAGGCAACAGATATGCTTAAGGGCAAGGACTATGTTTACCGCTGTAATGCAGGTAACATAAAGGCTGCCGTTATCACAGGTGACGGTCACGCAACCGAGTATTTCGATGAAATGCAGGAGGGTTATGACCATCCTATCTTGAAATTTGTAACAAAGCATAAGGATGCCGGTGAAGGCTGGATTGACTTTGAAACAGGCTTTGAGATGGCAAGCGAAGGGTGGCAAAGACCCACGGGTGACGAGGATACAAACGTAAATGATACAATGCTTATGGCATTTTCGTCAGGTACAACAGGATATCCTAAAATCATCACACATAACTTCAAATACCCCCTCGGTCACATAATGACCGGTGTTTTTTGGCACAGAGTAGTAGACGGTGGGCTTCATTTTACAATTTCCGATACCGGCTGGCTTAAATCCCTTTGGGGAAAAATCTACGGTCAGTGGTTTGGTGAGTCAGCAGTACTCGTTTATGACTTTGACAAGTTTGACGGTGCAGATATTCTGGGCGTACTTCAGGATTACAAGGTTACTACTTTCTGTGTTCCTCCCACAATGTACAGAATGATGCTTTTAAACGATGTTAAGAAGTATGACCTTTCATCTCTTACACATTGTTGTACAGCAGGTGAGGCTCTTAACCCCGAAATCTATAACAAGTGGTTTGAGGCAACAGGTCTTAAGATTTACGAGGGCTTCGGTCAGACAGAAACAACACTCTGTATTGCGACTATCTACCCCTGGACAGAACCTGTTCCTGGTGCAATTGGTCTTCCTGTCCCAGGTTTTGACGTTCATATCCTTGACAACGAGGATAATTCCTGCCCAAGAGGTACAACAGGCGAAATTTCCATACGTGTATTAAGTCGTGACAGAAAAGCGTGCGGTCTTCTTGACACATACAATTTCAGTAAGGAAGATACCAAAAAGGCTATGCACGACGGTTTCTATCATACAGGCGATACGGCATACCGTGACGAAAGAGGTCTTTTCCGTTATGTAGGCAGAAATGATGATGTTATCAAGTCATCGGGCTACAGAATCGGACCCTTTGAAATCGAGAGTGTTCTTTTGGAACATGCAGCAGTTGCGGAAGTTGCAGTAACAGGCGTTCCCGACCCAATCCGCGGATTTGCGGTAAAGGCAACAATTGTTCTTGCAAAGGGCTTCCAGGCGTCAGACGAGCTTACAAAAGAGCTTCAGACTTATGTTAAAACAAATACAGCTCCCTACAAATATCCCAGAATTGTGGAATATGTAGCAGAGCTTCCCAAAACCTTTAATGGTAAAATCAAGCGTAATGCAATCCGTGAAAAGGATTTGGAAAATACTTTGCAGTAAACAAAAAACCGCATCGATATTCGATGCGGTTTTTGTATTACATAAAGTGCTTAGTTATTAACCTTTTCCTTTGCAAGCAGGTCTCTGATTTCTTCGAGAAGAACGACATCATCAGGCTTGGGAGCAGGAGCAGCAGGAGCTTCTTCTACCGGCTTGGGATTCTTCAGCTTGTTCATAACCTTTACCATAAGGAACAAGCAGAATGCAATGATTACAAAGTTAACCATATTCTGAATGAACATACCGTACTTGATACCACCGGTAAGAGTTCCGTCCTCTGCGTATTCCGCAAAAGCAACGAGCTGTGAAAAATCGCTCTTTCCGAAAATGAATGCAAATGCAGGCATAAGAATATCGTCAACAATAGACTTAACAACTGCATTGAAGGATGTAGCAATAATCATACCTATAGCAAGGTCAATCATATTGCCTTTGAGTGCAAACTCTTTGAATTCTGCTATAAATTTTTTCATTGGTTAAATTCCTTTCTTTGATTTATTACTGATTATTAAATTACCACAAATTTCGTCAAATGTCAATCCCCTCTAACTTGATTTGAGCATCTCTTAAGTAAGAAAGAATACCATCATATTCCTCAGAAAAACCAAATCTTATGCGATAGGAGCATAATGCCTGGCCCCCACGGGTTTTTGCGCCGTATTTGGTATCACCCACCAGAGGACATCCAATTGAGGAAAAGTATGCCCTTATCTGGTGGCTTCTTCCCGTGTGGAGAAGCACCTCACAAAGTGCTGTGTTACCTGATTCCTCAATAACTTTATATTCCATGGAAATCTCTTTTCCCTCATCTGAAATGTAGCTTTTGTTCTGAGTTTCTTCCTTTATTATATGCGCGTTCACATACGCGCTCTTTTCGGCAGGAATATTTTCCAATCTGCACAGGTAATATTTGTGTACGTTGCGCTTTCTTATCTGCTCATTCATATCACGTAGAGCTTCTGCATTTTTTGCCCCTATTACAAGCCCGGAAGTATTGGTGTCAAGTCTGTTGCACAGAGCAGGGGAGAAGGAACTTTCATTTTCGGGATTGTATTCTCCTTGCTTAACAAGGTAGCTTTTCAGCATATCGGAAAGAGTTCCTCCCTTATGCTTTTCATCAGGCTGACAAGGAAGTTCGGCAGGTTTGTTGAAAATGATTATGTTTTCGTCCTCGAAAATTATCGGTGCAGTAAGGGTACATTCCTTAACTTCCTTTTCCTTGCGAAAATCTTCCTTTATATATATGCGCAGTACGTCGCCCTCGGAAAGGACATAATCTTCCTTTATCCATTTGCCGTTTATTTTGACATCTTTTTTCCTGAAAGCTTTGTAAATAAGCGACGACGGGGCGATTGTTGCTTTCAGAAGAAATCTGTCTGCACGAATCCCGGATGAGTTTCTTCCTATTATATATTCTATCATAATATCACCGTGTAAATGTTTTTTATAAAAGTATTTTAGCATATAAAAAACAAGACTGTCAACTTCTTTGACAATCTTGTTCATAAATTACTTATCTTCTCTTAAACAACTTTCAATCATTGAGATTACAACATTATTCCAACTAGTCTCATTTTCATTGGCAATCTTCTCAATTTTGTCTGCAAGAGATTGTTTTATATAAAGTGTTTTGTAAATAGCAGGGTCCTTTTGCTTTGTGCTTTTTATCTCAAAGTTCACAATAATCACCTCTAATACATTTTATCATTTACCAGAAAAATAAAATAACACAGAAATTTCTGTTGTATTTTTTAAATATAAGTGTTATTATATAGAAGAGGTGAAAATAATGTTTAAAAAAGATTTAATGGCGAATAGTGTAGGAAAGTATGTGTTGGAGTATGTAGATAAATTAGACTTAAATGAAATTGCCCAAAGTACTGCGGTAAGAGTGGTGGAAGAAATACAGAAGATTATATTTGATGAAGATACATATGAAACAGATAAAATTATTGCAATAGAAAATGTTTTTATAAATTATGGTTTGTCTTCAGTTGAGGAATATAATTAAATTTTTCTCGTCCTCGCGAAAATCCCTCGCAAATATTGCGAATTTAACCAAAATATTATGAATATTGCATAAAACATTGCTTTTGCTATTGTGCAAGTATACAAATTTTCAAAAAAGCTGTAATTTTTTACAAATAGGGGTTGCAATTCTTTCAAATATATTGTAAAATGGCAAGGCTGTGACATGACAGACGATGAAGCGGGAGGTTGCTACCATATGGGTAGGTTTTTCCGTGGAGAATGTCCGGTTCGTGAAACCGGGCGGCAGTCACTGTACAACATGATAAAGCTTTGCGCATCTG
Organism: Clostridia bacterium; assembly: GCA_045661145.1. Taxonomy (GTDB): domain Bacteria; phylum Bacillota; class Clostridia; order UMGS1883; family UMGS1883; genus UMGS1883. The sequence continues at coordinate 6,514 of JAZRFC010000051.1, forward strand.
CGCCCACATTCATGTAGTACCCGGAGTCGAGCTCTGGGTTTTAATATGGCAAAAGGCGAAACGCCCGGCGCCGTGTACAGTCCGTCGCATGAGTCAGCGAAAAAACTATTTTAGGAGGCTTAGCAATGGCAGCAAAGCAGAAAATCAGAATCAGGGTAAAGGCATACGACCATGTTCTTCTTGACCAGTCCGCAGAAAAGATTGTGGATACTGCCAAGAGAACAGGAAGCACAGTTTCAGGTCCTATTCCTCTTCCCACGGAGAAAGAAATCGTAACAATCCTTCGTGCAGTTCACAAGTATAAGGACAGCCGTGAGCAGTTCGAACAGAGAACTCACAAAAGATTGATCGACATTCTTAATCCTACACCCAAGACCATGGAAGCT
>JAZRFC010000052.1:0-13860 GCA_045661145.1 Clostridia bacterium
GCTATATAAATAATGGAGGAAATTATTATGGCAAATAAATGTATACTTGATGAAACAAAAATATGTACCGATTGTGGTGAATGTGACAAGTGCGACCTTAATCCCGATAAATTATGTGATAACTGCGGTAAATGTATCGGACTTGATGCTGATAGCCGTGCTATTGAAATAGAGGATGTAATTCTGAAAAACTAACAATATTTTGTGGTTTTTCTTTTGTTTTTATTGCGTAATCGCAATTTGTGTGGTATAATACAGGGTGATATATTATGTTATGGGAGCGTTTTTATGGAAACTGTAAATATTTTAGGTGTTCATGTAAATAAATATACTATGGAGGAGGCTGTACAGAAGGCTTCTTCCTTAATAGAAACCGAGAATCTAAGTATGATTTTCACTCCCAATTCCGAAATTATTCTATACGCTTCAAATAACCCCGAGTTTGCAGAAGTGCTGAATAAAGGAGATATGGTAATTCCTGACGGTATCGGTGTGGTTTACGGTGCAAAAATCTTAAAGAATCCTATAAAGGAAAGAGTTGCAGGGTACGATTTGGTTTGTAACCTTTTCCCTGTTATGGCAGAAAAAGGACAATCAGTTTACCTTCTCGGTGCAAAACCCGGTGTTGCAGAAAAAGCAGCAGAAAGTCTTGTCGAAAAACATCCGGGACTTGTTATTGCAGGAACACATGACGGCTATTTTAAAGACGATGAAGAGGTAATTGCCGATATAAACAGATGTGCTCCTGACCTCCTTATGGTGTGTCTTGGCTTTCCCAAGCAGGAAAATTGGATATACAATAACCGTGAAAAACTCAGTGCAAAGCTTGCAATCGGTGCAGGTGGCTGTCTTGATGTTTTTGCAGGAACAGTACAGCGTGCTCCCGAATTTTATTGTAAACACGGTATAGAGTGGCTTTACAGACTAATAAAGCAACCCTCCAGATTTGTGCGTATGCTTGCGCTTCCCAAATTCGGACTTAAGGTACTGTTTAAAGGAAGAAAATACAAATAATTATTGAAGGTGTTTGAATGCTTGAATTCAGAAGCATAAATGCAGACGATTTTGAAAAATTCAATAAATACAGAATGCTTGATAAAACAAACGCTTCCGAGGGTGCATTTGTGACAATGTTTATCTGGAATAGATACTATAATCTTGAGGTAGCGGAAAACGGTGAATTTCTTTTCCTGCGTTTTAATATAAAAAACAAGGCTCCCTCGTACTTTTTCCCCATAGGAAGCGGAAACCTTGAAAAAGCGATAGACGAACTTTCGAAATACTCTTCCTCAAAAGGGGAGAGGCTAGCATTCAGATTGGTATCCCGTGAAAACGCAGATAAGTTAAAACAAATATATGACAAGCGTTTTGACTTTACAGAGGAAAGAGATTGCTTTGATTACATGTACTTAACAGAAAAAATGATTTCTCTGTCGGGTAAAAAGCTTCATTCTAAGAGAAATCATTTAAACTACTTTTTGGATAATTATGACTTTGAATATGTGAAAGTTACAGAGCCTGCATTACTGAATGAATGTGCAAATAAGGCATATGAATGGGTAAGTGCTAAAACAAAGAACAAGAACCCGTATGAAATGGGCGCAATGGAAAGTTATTTCAGATATTATTTCCGTTTCAATCAGAAAGGTGCTGTAATAAAGGTTGATGGTGAAATCGTTGCAATGTCATTTGGTGAAAAGCTTAGTGATGATACGGCACTTATTCAGGTCGAACTTGCAGATGAAAACTATCGCGGAAGTTATCAGGCGATAAACAGATTTTTCTGTGAAAATGAGTGGAAAGATTTAAAATATGTCAACCGTGAAGAGGATATGGGGATTGAGGGATTAAGGCGAGCGAAAGAGAGTTATCACCCCGAATTCCTTGTTGAAAAATTCTATATAGAGGAGAGAATGTAAATGGTATATATGTTTTTAGCTGACGGATTTGAAGAGGTGGAGGCCCTTGCTCCTCTCGACATTCTCCGCCGTGCAGGAGTAGAGGTTACTACACTCGGTGTTACGGGAGAATACATTAACGGTGCGCACGGTATTGTGGTAAAAGCGGACAAGTCACTTTCATCCGCGGTAAAGGAAAATATAGATGCAGTAATTCTTCCCGGTGGATTGGGCGGTACAAATAATATGGATGCAAGTGACGAGGTAAAGTCCCTTGTAAAGTATGCGGCAAATAATAAGAAGCTTGTATGTGCTATATGTGCGGCACCCTCAATTCTTGGAAAGATGGGACTTCTTTCAGGTAAAGAAGCTACTTGCTATCCCGGGTTTGAGAATACATTTACAGGTGGAAAATATATAAAACAGTCAGTTGTAAAGTGTGATAACTTTATAACCTCTGACGGTATGGGCAGTGCTTATAAATTTGGCTTTGAAATTACTGCGGCACTTTGCGGTAATGAAATGGCTGAAAAAATAAAAGAACAGATTCAGTATTAGCCGAAAGTGAGTAATCCGAACTCGCCTGAAACAGCGTTGTTTCGGTATATTTCGGCTTGTCCACCCCCGTGCGTGCCCCTTTTGCCCTGCGGGCATTTTCCCCAACGGGGAAATCAACTTCGCAAGGCGTCAGCCTTGCTTCATCTTCCGCACCAAAATCTACACGAAATTCCATCTGTTTCAGGTCGCAGAATTTTAAAAGTGCAGATTTTTGATTGCGCAAGGCAAAAACACAGGAAATCCTTTGTGTATTTCCGAGTATTTTAACGCAGCGAAAGTGAAAATCTGCCTTTTAAAATCGATGCTTGGATTATTCGCTTTCGGCTAAAGGTGTATTATGGAACAGAATTTTTTAGATGAGCTTATCCCTGACAGAGGGGAGTTTCTCACAGAGCTAAGAAGAAAATCCGCTTTAGAGGAAAGCTATGCCCCAATTGTGCAAAAATCCACCGAACAGCTTATTGTTACATTGCTTAAGCTTATAAAACCTAAGAGAGTGCTGGAGGTTGGAACGGCAGTAGGCTACAGTGCCATTCTTATGGCTGATAATCTTCCTGATGACAGCACAATCGTTACAATAGAAAGGTATAAAAAACACGCAGATATTGCTGTGGACAATGTCTTCCTCTCGGGATATGAAAAGAAAATTAAGGTTATTGAGGGTGAAGCGGCAGAGGTACTCCATTGGCTTGACGGAAGCTTTGATTTCATTTTCCTCGATGCCGCAAAGGGGCAGTATATAGAATTTCTTCCTGATGTTTTAAGACTTTTAAAATCTGGCGGTGTGCTTCTTTCTGACAATATCCTCTATCACGGAATGGTGGAGGACGAGGAAAAAGTTGAACGCAGAAAAATAACTATTGTAAAAAGATTACATATGTATCTTGAGGAAATTATGTCAAATGAACAATTGACAACCTCGATAATACCCATAGGCGACGGTGTTGCTCTATCAGTAAAAAAATGAAGGGACAGTAACTATGCAAAAGGTTGAACTTCTGGCACCTGCCGGTAATTTATACAAACTGAAAATAGCTCTTAAATACGGTGCAGATGCCGTTTATATCGGCGGAGAATGTTTTTCTCTCAGAACAGCGGCGGACAACTTTACACCCGAAGAAATGAAAGAGGGTATAGAATTTGCTCACAAAATGGGGAAGAAGGTTTATATTACCGCAAACATCATTCCTCATAACCGTGATTTAAGAGAAATGGAAGCATATTTTAAAGAAATTGCCGATATGGGTGCAGATGCAGTGATTATTTCAGATTTAGGTGCTTTTAATATTTGCAAAAGGGTAGCACCCGACCTTGAAATACATATCAGTACTCAGGCAAACAACACAAACTACGAAACCGTTCAGGCATGGCACGAAATGGGTGCAAAAAGAGTTGTGCTTGCCCGTGAAATGACCCTTTCCGAAGTACGAGAAATCCGTGATAATATCAGCAGTGATTGTGAACTTGAAGCCTTTATACACGGAGCAATGTGTGTATCCTATTCAGGCAGATGCCTGCTCAGTAACTATATGACAGCCCGTGACAGTAACTATGGTGCTTGCTCACATCCCTGCAGGTGGAACTATGCTCTTATGGAAGAAAAACGTCCTGGCGAATATCTTCCCGTTTATGAAAATGAGCGCGGAACATTCATTATGAATTCCAAGGATTTGTGTATGATTGAGCATATTCCCGAGATAATCGGCAGCGGAGTTTACTCCCTTAAGATAGAGGGCAGGGTGAAGAGCGAATACTATGTTGCGACAATAATTGCCGCATACAGAAAGGCTATTGATGCCTACTACGAAGACCCTGCAGGATACGAATTTAACCCCGTGTGGCTTGACGAGGTTAAAAAGGTAAGTCATCGTGACTATTACACAGGCTTCTTTTTTGGTATTCCCGATACAGGTGCACAGATTTACGGTTCAAGCTCCTATATCAGAACTTGTGATATTATAGGTATTGTCCTTGATTATGATGAAAAAACGGGACTTGCAAAAGTAACCCAGAGAAACCGCTTTTTCCTTGGTGATGAAATAGAAATAATTCAACCGGGGAAAGACTTCACCACACAAAAGGTAGAGGTTTTAAAGGATGAAAATATGAATGATATTGAGGTTGCAAACCACGCGGCAATGACTCTTTATATAAAGACTGATGTTCCCGTGGTAAAGGACGCAATGCTCAGAAAGAAAGCAGAGTGATACCATGCGTATTCTCGGAATTGACCCGGGTATTGCCATAGTCGGCTATGGGGTTGTGGATAAAGAGGGAAACCGTTACAAAACTATAGCATATGATGCAGTTACCACTAAAGCACATACTCCGCTTGAGGATAGACTTGAAAAGGTTTATAACGGAGTTTGCGAAATTATAAAAGAATATAAACCCGATGCAATGAGTATTGAAGAGCTTTTCTTTAATAACAATGCAAAGACTGCTCTTACAGTAGGGCAGGCGAGGGGAGTTATAATTCTTGCCGCCGTGCAGAATCATATACCCGTGTATGAATATACACCTCTGCAGGTGAAGCAGGCGCTTACGGGCTATGGCAGAGCAAGTAAAACACAGATTCAGCAGATGATGAAATCAATGCTCGGACTTACCGAAATTCCAAAGCCTGACGATGTTGCCGATGCTTTGGCAATCGCAGTTTGCCATGGCAACAGTATGAGGTTTAATTCAATCAAACAGTTTGGAGGAATAGTGTTGTGATATCCTTTTTAAACGGTACAATAGCTGCAAAAAGTGAAAACGGAGTAATAATTGATGTAGGCGGTGTTGGTTACAGTGTAAATATGCCCGTAAGCGATATTGCAAAAATGGGTGGCATAGGGGAAAACGTAAAGGTTTTCACCCATTTTCATATAAGTGAAAATGCAATAGGTCTTTTTGGTTTCCTTACAGGTGAGCAGATTGACTATTTTAATAAACTGATTGCAATATCGGGTATAGGCCCCAAAGCCGCAGTTTCAATATTGGGAACATTGAGTGTGCAGGATTTGGCATATGCCATTATTTCAGAGGATGTCAAGGCGATAACCCGTGCCCCCGGAGTAGGTCCCAAGGCGGCACAACGTGTAATCCTTGAACTTAAAGGGAAAATTGATACGCAGGATGCCGTTTCAACCTCCGGAGGTGGAAGCGTTGCACCTGCAACTTCTGTTCGTGCAGATACGGGTGCAGTCAATGCTCTTATTGCTCTCGGTGCATCCCCGTCTGAGGCACAGAAAACCGTTATGCAAATTGGCGGTGACGGTATGAGTACAGAGGATATTATTAAAGAGGCTTTAAGGAGAATGTCAAATGGAATTTGATGAAAGAATTATTTCAAGCAGACAGCTCGATGGCGACAGCGATGCCGAGTATTCCATAAGACCTAAAACGATGGATGAATACATCGGTCAGGATAAAGTAAAGGACAGCCTGAAAATTTATATAGATGCGGCACTCGGACGACACGAGGCTCTTGACCATTGTCTTCTGTACGGACCTCCGGGACTTGGTAAAACCACACTTGCATCCATTATTGCTAATGAAATGGGAGTGAATATCCGTGTCACAAGCGGTCCTGCCATAGAAAAACCTATGGATTTGGCGGCAATTCTCACAAACCTTGGTTCGCAGGATGTACTTTTTATTGACGAAATACACCGTCTTTCCCGTGCCGTTGAGGAAATTCTTTACCCTGCAATGGAGGACTTTTCTCTTGATATTATCATTGGTAAAGGTCCCAGCGCACAATCGGTAAGACTCAGTCTGCCTCCGTTTACCTTGGTAGGTGCAACAACTCGTGCAGGGCTTTTGTCAGCACCTCTCCGTGACAGATTCGGCGTTATTTCAAGGCTTGAACTTTACACAAAAGAGGACTTGACAACCATTGTCACAAGAAGCGCACAGATTATGAACGTGGATATTGCACCCGAGGGTGCAGCGGAGATTGCCTCCCGTTCAAGAGGTACTCCCCGTATTGCCAACAGACTTTTAAGGAGAGTCCGCGACTTTGCACAGGTTTGTGCAGACGGACAGATTACAAAGGAGGTTGCCGACAAGGCTCTTAAAATGCTTGAAATTGACAACTTCGGTCTTGATGCAACTGATAAAAAGATGCTTACCTCAATTATATACAATTTCGGCGGAGGTCCCGTGGGACTTGATACCCTTGCCGCAACAATTGGTGAGGATTCTTCTGCAATCGAGGATGTGTACGAGCCGTATCTTCTGCAGCTTGGCTTTATAAACCGTACTCCAAGGGGAAGATGTGTTACAAAAAAGGTTTATGAGCATTACGGAATTGCTTTGCCGAGTGACGGAAATAAACAAATCAGTTGGGAATAAATCCCAAATATTACAATTTTGTTACAAATGCTAAAATCGGGCAGGATTCGTAAAACTTATGTCGAATATTGTCCCGAAAAGGGGTGTAACCGTGAAAAAGATACTTTTCATTACCGTATGTATCTTTGTTATGGCTTTGTCTGTGATAAATGTAAATGCGGAGCAAATTTATTATAATGACGAATACCATTATTATGATGCCGGAATAATCGGGCTTGAGGTAAATGGGAATAAAGTAGACAATCTCCCTATGTATCCTGTCATAATTAATGACTATACTATGGTACCTGTGCGCGAAGTGTTCGAGGCAATGGGAAGTAAGGTTATCTGGCACGACGATACCTGTCAGGTTGAAATTGTTAAGGACGGCGTATCTGTTCTTGTGAAAATCGGTGACAGGAATACTTATGTTAACGGACAAGTTGTTCCCATAGACACGAATCAGCCACTCCCGATGCTTATCGGTAAAGTACCTGCGGAACTGAAATCAATGGTACCCGTTCGTTTTGTTGCAGAAAAGCTCGGGTATAATGTTAATTGGGACGGAAATACCCGTACCGTTTTAATATCAGACCCGTCAGAAACCCCCGATGAAATAATTGGTGATGTAGATTATGGTGAAGAGATTAAAACTCCTGAAAAAGACGGCGTATTTGGAAAAATAGTTGCAAAAAAAGATGGCAGCTACGACCTTATTTACATACCTGTAAAGAAAGGTGTTTCTCCTAAAATTACCCGATATTCCAATCCCGACAGAGTGGTACTTGATTTTAACGGTGTGGCTTTTGAAAATACCGGTGGTAATGTAACCCTTAACGGTAACTGTGTTGCTTCTGTCAGATACTCAAACCACGAATCAAGCGCAAGGGTTGTGCTTGATACCACTAAAGATACTCAGGTTATGATTCTTCCTGACAGTAACGGTATTTTAGTACGTGCACAGAATTCCCCCAATGAACAAATTGTATATGATGCGTTTTCAGGACGTGTTTACTTTGATAAAGCATATGCAGGTGCAGGAAAATCTGTAACCAACGGTTACAGCGTTACTTTCAGTAACTTAAAAATGGTAGACCAGCGGATTGAAATCCGTGACGGAAATATATATGATATTTTAATAGCAAATACAGCAAGCGGACTTAATGTTACGGTAGACGGCAGTCAAAAGCTTGTATATACTGCTGAAAAAGGCTTTTATAAGAGTGACAGTCCTATTATTGAAGAAAAACCAAGCTTTAATATTACAGGGGACAAGGTTATTGTTATTGATGCAGGACACGGTGGAACTGACCCGGGTGCTCTGGGAAAGAATAGCAGCGGAAAAATCGTTGCCCGTGAAAGTCACATAAACCTCGCAATTGCACTTCTTGTCGGAAAGAAGCTTGAAGCAAGCGGAATAACGGTTGTCTATACCCGTGATGATGATACAAAGATTCAGCTTCAGGACAGAAGTGCGCTGGCAAACGAAATTGAATGTGATTTGTTTGTAAGCATACATTGTAATTCCATAGATAGCCCCTCTATAAATGGCACGCAGGTGTATTACCATCCCTCGTCGGAGCTTGGCACACAGCTTGCAGAAAACATCTATGATGAAATGGTTGAAAGAACCGGACTTGCACCGAAAGGGAAGCAGAACGGCTCACATCTGTATGTTATCCGTACAACGGTAAGTCCTGCCGTTCTTGTAGAAACGGCGTTTATCAGTAACGAAAGTGACCGTAACTATCTTCTCAGCACAAACGGTCAGGAAACTATGGCGGAGGCTATTTATCAGGGTATTATGAAAACAATTAAATAAATATATGAGCATACTTTTTCCTGAGTGATAAAAGTATGCTCTTTTTTGCTTAAAATAGTAAAATTTTGCTTGAAAAACCACATCGGCTATGGTATCATCTAATTAGGTATATTTTGAGATTATATAATGCCTGAAAGGAAGGTATGAAAATGAAAAAAAGAATTTTTAGTTTGGTATTGGCACTTGCAATGATAGTGTCAGTTTCAACAGCGTTTGCAGCACCAGAATATCCTCTCAACATTGCGGATACTCCGGAAAATGTTTATGAGGGAAACAAGCCTTTTATGTTGGCTGAAAAACTTATTGACCAATTGTACGACGATAAAGATGCTCAAATTTTTGACAAATACCGTCAGAAAAAACAGCACAACGGAATTGTGGAGGTTAATGAATACATTCTCAACGAGCTTACTCTCGATGATCTTATGCCTGCAATTTCCCATATTACATTTAGTTTGTCAGAACATCAAAAAATGTATCTCTATGCGCAGGTTAAGGCTGAAAGTGATTCTGCATTCAAAAGCAGACTTGATGCTATTTATCCTGTAGAAGGAGAATCTCTCAAGCAATCCTTTTCTTTGCTCGATGACTATGTACGTGCTATGAGCGTCTTCCTTAACGACGAGGGAATCAGTGCGGCAGATTACGACAACAGTCAGGCTGTTCAGCAAAGTGCAAGAGAAATTGTTGCAGAACCTTTAAAAGCAATTCTCAAGGTTATGTTTGCTCAGGACGGTACTTCAAATAGTTATGATGATTCAGGAAAGTATATGAGGGAAAACTACCTCGAAGAATTTATTGCAAATGACAGAGCGAAGAAAACTCTCGCAGTTCTTTTTGGTGCAGAGTTAACCGAGGAAATTGTAAAAGACAGCTTCCTTTCAAGTGTTGAAGGTAGCAATCAGGCGAACAAAACTATAGGTATTGTTCATCACGTTAAAAAGTACCTTGTTGAAAATCCCTCAGCCCTTTCTAGGGTTAAGAGTAATATAGAAAATGGTGTGCTTAATCCGAGCCGAACAAGTTCTGTAAGAGGTGCTTTTGCTGCTATAGGCGAACTTGTAACAAAAGCTTATGAATATGACTCGCAGGCTTCTGCCGAACTTAAAAAAAGCGTTAAGATGCTTATGGGTGACGGCGAAGATGCAGGTTTGGTTGAACTTATGCTTGAGGGCGTTGATTCTGGGTATAGGGCATCTAATATCTGGATTAACTTATTCCTCAGCGAATTTGTTCAGACCAATATTTCAAACGGAGATACATTACATACCATCAGTGCGGCAACGCCCAATCCCACACCTGCAATAATAAATAGTGGTTCACATGTAACCTTTGATAATGAAAATCTTTCTGACTATGGTATAGCAAATAATGCTATATCTTTGAGAACAGGAAAATTCACACTCAGATTTTATGTGAATGATCCTTCTTATGTTGCACCTTCTCCCGGTGGTTCATCCGGTGGAAGTCCCTCTAGCGGTCCTTCTGGCAGTGGTTCATCCGGTGGAAGTCCCTCTAGCGGTCCTGTTGTTGGCGGTGGCGGAGCTTCCAGCGTTGGAAGTGAGCCTCAGTATGATGGATACATTAAAAGTAATTATATAAATTGTGATGAAAATGGTGAAATTACTATCGGATATGACAGTTCTTTTGCAGAGGGAGAAACGTACCCTGCTTATATGGTTCTTTACCGTAGCAATGTAGCTTCAGAAAATACTTTCATCGAATCCTATCCCGTAACTGTTACAAATCCGTATAAGCCCTCTAGTGGCGGCGGAGGTTCTTCTCTTGTTTCTATAAAATATAACACAAACGGCGGTGAAGCAATTGGAAGCACCTCTCATATAAGAGGTACAACAGTTCAGCTTACCAAGGTTCCCGTAAGAGAGGGTTACATCTTTACAGGTTGGTATAGTGATGAAGCACTTACACAGAAGATTGATTCTGTTACAATAACCGCTTCCACTACCGTATATGCAGGATGGAAGAAGGATGGTAGTGCAGTAGTGAGCGTAGTAGATATTCCCGAGCTTCTCGAGGGAGAACACCATTACGCATACATTATGGGCTATCCCGATGGTGATGTTCGTCCTTATGGCAACATAACCCGTGCAGAAACCGTTACAATGGTATTCAGACTCCTCAAGGATAGCGTAAGAACATCAAATCTTACAGAAACAAACAGCTTCCATGATGTAGATGAAAGTGATTGGTTCAATACAGCAGTTTCTACATTGGCAAGTATGGGCATTGTAGAGGGTCGTACAGAAACAAAGTTTATGCCCAATGCAAATATCACAAGAGCTGAGTTTGCTACAATCTTCGCTCGCCTTGCAGAGTTTGATGCAGTGGCAGAGCAGAATTACGGTGATGTTGACAGACACTGGGCAGAGGAACATATCTACGAAGCAAGTTCTTACGGCTGGATTGCAGGATATGAGGATGATACCTTCAGACCTGACAAGGCTATAAACCGTGCAGAAGCAATGACACTAGTAAACCGTGTACTCAAGAGAGTTCCTGAAAGCAAGGAAGACCTTCTTTTAGGTATGACTACATGGAGTGATAATGCTGATACAACAGCTTGGTATTACCTTGCAGTTCAGGAAGCAACAAACAGCCATGACCATGTAATGAAGAATGAAGCATACGAAAAGTGGACTATACTTACAGAAAATAAGGATTGGACAGTATTTGAAAAATAAATAACTGTTAAATGATAAACCCCCGTCGCACGATAACGACGGGGGTTTATCTATAGTAAAGGGGGTGTAGCAAAATGGAATCATTTTGCTACACCCCCTTTTGGCTGGACGAAAAATAGCGTAGATTGAACAAACTGAGCTGAGAAAGCCTAATATAGGCTTTCTCAGGTTACCCGAAGGCGTACGAGGGTACGGCGAGAGGCGAAGTTTGTTCAAAACACAAGGCGTTAAAAATAGAAGAAATTCGTCAAATGACGAATTTCTTCCTTAAGTTTATCTTTCTTTTTGCAATATAGTTATAATTAAAGAGCTTTATTAAGGCATTTATTTCGCCTTGTGTGGTGTACGCATTTTGCTACAGCCCCTTTAATTATTTAAAATATGTTGGGTTTAACACAACCGATATTTCGCGGTCGCTGTCTTTTACCCTGATTCCCTCAGGCAGGTCTAATTTTAGTTTAACCTCGGAATTTTCTTCATATGGTGAAAGGTTGATTTCTATGGTTGAAATTTGAGAGATTTCCGCAAGAACATCAGGTTTGCCGTATATTAAAACATTGTTTTCCGCAGGGAGTGTATGCTTATTTCCATTTGCTGTCTTTAGTGCAACTGAAACAGTTTTCTTACTTAAATACTTGAACTTAACATCAACTTTTTTGGGAGAGCATACTATGGACTTGTTATCAATAGGATTATCATCCTTGTCGTATATAATAAGTTCTTTTGTAACGGATTCTGTTTCATCGTCCAGCTTAATTGTCTTTGTTTTGACAGTTCCTATTTTATCAAATATACTTTCAGGTGCAGAAATTACAATTTCTTTTGTATCCAATTCAAACGTATCATAGGCGACATATGTGCTTTCAATGTCAGGCTCTACATTGAAAGTTCCTGATATGATAGGCTCTATAACTACTTTTATGTCGTCACTTTTGACATAATAGGTAGCATTGACATTTACGTCACATAATACTATGGCAGGCAGATAATAAGTTCCGCTTTTTTCGATAGAGGATACATTTACATAAGCTGAAAGCGACTTGTTTGTTACCTTTGCCAGATTTAATCTTTGAGTAGAAACTCCTACATCAACCTTTTCTTCCGAAAGTGAATAAACTGAAAGCCCACGTTCCCTTAGTTTTTCGGTTTGTTCATTATCTACTTTTACAGGAACGTTCCTGACAGTTTTTGTCATAATGGGATTTTCGTAATAGGAAACATAAAACCAAAGGATAACTGCCAGCGTAATACAGATGATTTTTGTGATTAATTTTTCACGTTCTATTTTTTCCATTTTAATCTCTCCTTCCATCTGCTGATTGCATTATCCGAATTAGCCGAAGAGTCGGAGGATAAAACCTTTATAATTACTTTTTTCAGTGTTTCTTCTGTGTAGTTTCGGCTCATATTACCGTTAAGCGTGAAGCTGATTTTTCCTGTTTCCTCACTAACGACAATAATTGCGGCATCAGAACCCTCGGAAAGACCGAGTGCAGCTCTGTGGCGTGTTCCGAATTCACGGCTGAGTGTCTCGTTTTGTGTCAATGGAAGGATACACCGTGCAGCGACAATCTTATTGTTCCTTATAATCACGGCACCATCGTGGAGGGGAGTGTTGGGAATGAAAATGTTAATGAGTAGCTCGCTTGAAATATCGGAATTCAGGTCACAGCCCGTTCTCACAATATCCCCGATTTTTGTCTTTCTTTCCAAAACTATGAGTGCGCCTATTCTCCTGCTTGAAAGAGCAACTGCAGCAGCGGCTATTTCGTTGGCAATATGTTCTGCTGCATCATTGTCTTCCTGCGTGAAAAGGGAGGAGAAGTTTGTTCGTCCTACCTTTTCAAGCGCACGCCGAAGCTCCGGCTGGAATATGACAATGAATGCAATAAACGCAAACTGCATCAGATTGCGCAATAAGTAGTTAATGGTATTAAGCTGCAGAAGATTGCTGACCCAAGTAAATATAAGGAGCAGTATAATTCCCTTAATCAAAGTACCTGCACGTGTTTCGCGTACAAACTTAGACAGCATATAAAACAAATATGCAACAATCGCAACATCAAGAATATCTGTCAGCCGTAGCGTAAACAAAAAAGCAGGGATATTGTTTAAAAATGTTTCAAACAATACGCTCAACCACCTTTTATTGTAAATATATAATAATTATACAATAAAATTACGTGTAAAAAAAGTGTTTTTTTCAGCTTGTAACACAATTTTAATTTTTAAGGCAGAATTCTAATGCCTTTGCAGCCTCGGTAATGTCTTCCTTTGTATTAAAATACCCGATTGAAAATCTTAAAAGTCCTTTCGTAATTGTACCCATTGTTCTGTGTGCCATAGGTGCACAGTGAAGTCCGGCCCGTGATGCAATGGAAAATTCACTGCTTAATCTTCCGCATATGTCAACACAGTCGTGGTCCTTTAAAAGAACACCGAACACACCAACCTCTGGTATCCCAAGCACCTTTGCACCGCTTATCACAGAAATCTGTTCAAGAAAATGCTTTTGCAGCTCTGCTTCTTTTTCTGCAATACCCTCTTTTTTTATGAATTT
>JAZRFC010000053.1:0-1758 GCA_045661145.1 Clostridia bacterium
TTTGTTGTTATACAGAGTTAATATTTCTTGTTCTCGGTTTGTATTTAATGATGAGAAAAAAGAGGATATACCATCGAAATGATATATCCTCTAATATTAATTGAAAGTTTTAGAATGATTTTTGTTTAAAAAGCACTTAAAATCAAGCATTTTTTATATTCGCATTAATCATTCAAAAAGCTGCGAACCCTTGATTTTACTGGGTTTCAGGCTATTTCCTTCATCCCTTGATTGCTGCCTGTGGTGCAGTTAGCGAAGTGGGGAAATGTTATCTCACCTACAAATTGGTAGTTTGTCTGTCTCTTTTGAACACCTCATCCACCGCACGCGGTCCCCATTCCCCTCGAGGGGAAGCCTTCACGAAGTGACTGATGAGGTGTAGGTTGCAAAGTAACCGTTATTTTAAAATCTCCCCGACAAATTAAATTTTAACGAATTCCTTCTTTCAGTTCATCAAAAAAAGCGTTTGTATATTTGTTCATTTCTTCGCACAAAGGAACGGTTTCGGGCAAATAGCATCCGCTTTTGTTAAGGACGCTCTGCTCCATATAATTCAAGGTATCAAGTAAAGTCAGATCTCTGACAGAACCCGTGATCAGGGTTTTTACAACAAGGTATGTTTTGCCGCCCTCTAATATATGAGCATCGTGCAAAATCTTCCCTTCTTTATATCAGATGAATATGAAGAGTTGAGAAAGAGATTACTATGTGCTATAATAAGATTGTAATATATTTTGCGATTCAATCCACAAGGAGAGATATGTATGAAAAAAACAAATAAGATTCTATGCTTTCTGCTTACGCTTTCGATGATTTTCTCGTCTATGGGATTTTTCGCTTTTGCGGCTGAAGGAGAAAAGAATTATTACTATATCGATTCCGTTAGCGGTGACGATGAAAACAGCGGCACGGATATCGACAGTCCCGTTAAAACATTGGGCGGACTTAAAAATCTTGATATTAAAGCAGGTACTCATTTTCTTTTTAAAAACGGCGGTGAATACGACTGTGCCGTAACGCTTACCTGCAGCGGCACAAAGGACAACCCGATTGTTATTTCCTCTTACGGTGAGGGGGAAAGGGCAATACTTAAAACGGAAGAAAATACCGAGATAATGCGACTTTTCGATTGCTCATACGTAACTGTATCTGACCTGCATTTCAAAGCACCCAACGGCGGCGGAATATGGATTGATACACTTGAAAAGACGAGCAAAGGCATTGTTATTGACAATGTTTATTTCACCGATATGCAGAACTACAGAGTAACCAGCCGTGACGATTTTTCAAACGGTGCATCGGGTGCAAGAGCAGCGGTTATGGTCAAGGGCTTGCCTGCAAGGTCGAGATATGCCGTAAATGACCTGACGATTAAAAACTGTGAGGTTTATAACTGCGGCAACGGCTTTATAATTTGGGGCTCGTGGAACGATAAGCAGGAGTGGTGGTGCGAAAACGAAGAGGATATTGACCCCGTGTTCAACGAAGGTTTGCTCATCGAGGGCTGTTATTTGCACGAAATGGATGCTGAAGCGGTTCTTGTCGGTATGTGTGCCGGTGCACTGGTTACAAACTGCCGCGCTATCAATTGTTGCCAGGGGCCCGGAACAAACGAACACGGCGATATCCTTTATTACACTGCCGCAATGTGGTTCTGGGGAAGCGTAAACAGCACAATTCAATACTGCGAAATTGCAGGTCAGAAAAATGTCGGCGACGGTATGGCTGTTGATTTTGATTCCTATTCGCATAACTGCA
>JAZRFC010000054.1:0-17762 GCA_045661145.1 Clostridia bacterium
AAGCAGAGGGTCATAGGTTCGAGCCCTATTGTTCCCACCATTTTGGCCCGGTAGTTCAGTTGGTTAGAACGCCAGCCTGTCACGCTGGAGGTCGAGGGTTCGAGCCCCTTCCGGGTCGCCAAATGCCTTTGTAGCTCAGTCGGTAGAGCAATGGACTGAAAATCCATGTGTCACTGGTTCGATTCCAGTCGAAGGCACCATCTATGCGGGAGTGGCTCAGTGGTAGAGCGTCACCTTGCCAAGGTGAACGTCGCGAGTTCGAATCTCGTCTTCCGCTCCAAACACAAAAGACGCATTTTGCGTCTTTTGTAATATGGCGCCATAGCCAAGTGGTAAGGCAGAGGCCTGCAAAGCCTTTATTCCCCAGTTCAAATCTGGGTGGCGCCTCCAAAAAAGCGTACTGAAATTTCAGTACGCTTTTTGTATTTTATCTGGTATGTACATCTATATATTCGTCATCTATCTTGGAGTAGAGGATTTTCTGACTTTCATACAAGCCGAAGTATCCACTCATCATATAACTGACTGCTGATGCCAATGCGAAGAATAAAATCCCTTCTCCGCCAAAGACCTCAAGGGAAAGCATTATTGAAGCTATAGGGCAGTTAACTACTCCGCAGAAAAGTGCAACAAAGCCGATTGCCGCGCCAAGCACAGGACTGAGTCCAACAAGGGGGGCAACTACACAACCTAAAGTAGAACCTATAAAGAATGCAGGCACGATTTCACCGCCCTTGAATCCTGCTGAGATTGTTATGGCTGTAAATAGTATTTTCAGCAAAAATGCCCATGGTATGGCTTCACCGTGCATTGCACGCTCAACAACATCCATACCTGCACCGTTGTAGTCACGATTACCTATAATAATAGTTAAAAGCACAATTACCAAGCCACCTGCAAAAGCACGAAGAAAACCGTTTTTTAAAAGTTTGTCCATCAGTAGCTCGATTTTTTTAATAGTCATACAAAAAAAGATGCTTACAACTGCACAAATAACAGCAACAAAAATTATCTGTAAGGTTAATTCCCACGAGATTGCACCAAATTCAATCCCCTGGAATTGCACGGGATGAAGTGCAAACTTTTTAGCAATTTGTGCTGCAGTAACAGAAGATATCACGCAAGGAAGAAGTCCTGCATAATAAAAGATACCTACGCTCGTCACCTCAAGGGAGAAAATTGCTGCAGTGAGCGGCGTACCGAATAGAGCCGCAAAAACACTGCTCATACCCGACATAACGATTATATGCATATCGTTTTTCTTAAGCTTTAATAATCTCCCCGTGTTATAGCCGATGCTTCCGCCAAGCTGAAGTGCTGCCCCCTCCCTGCCTGCGGAACCGCCAAGCATATGAGTTACGACGGTACTTATAAAAATAAGGGGAAGCATAACAAGAGGAATATCCTTGTTTTTTCGTACAGACTTTATAACACGGTTTGTATCAATGCGTCCCTGTGAGCTGAAAAGATAATAAATAGCCGCAATGAAAAGTCCGCCTATGGGAAGAAGATATATCATAAAATCATTTTGTATACGAAGCTCAGTTACAAAATCAATGCTCCTATGAAACACGCTTCCCACAATTCCGCCAATAACACCCACAAGAATGGAAATCACAGCCCATTTTAAAAATGCGGCTGAATATTTAATTGATTCTTTTAAATTTAACTTTATCCTGTCTGTTTTCATTTTTTATCTAACCATTTCATCCTGAATTCCTGTTGCCCTATGTGATTCTATAACGGAAGTAACCTCGTCAATTGAGCTGATGGACATATCTCCCGATACGGTATTTTTGATTGCACTGAGTGCATTACCGTAGGACATTGCATCCTCAACACTTCCCCCTGAAAGAATTCCGTAAAGTACGCCTGCAACATAGGCATCACCGCTGCCCACACGGTCAATAACCTCAATATTGCGATAGTGAGGCTCCTCATAAAACTTGCCGTCACAGTAAATCCTTGAGCCAAAGTTATGCTTTGTGGGGCTTACCACCTCACGACGAGTAGTTGCAACAATTTTACAGCCGTATTCATCGGAGTAGCTCTTCATTATTTCGTCAAGAGTCCCCTCTTTCTGCATCATTCGTCTGCTGGTTTCCTCCGATACAAACAAGATGTCCACAAGGGGCAAAATTTCTTTTATAATCTTTCTTGCCTCTTCCTCACTCCACAGTGTAGCACGATAATTTACATCAAAGCTTATTGCAACACCGTGTTCTTTCATTCTCCTAATCATTTCAACAGCTGTTTCCCGAAGTGTCTGTCCAAGTGCAAGAGAAATAGAGCTTATATGGAAAATACGGGTTTTTTCATATATATCCCTGGGTATTTCCGACAAATACAAAGAACATACCGAAGCATTTGCTCTGTCATACACAACTGCAGATTTTCTGGGATAAACACCGCTTTCGTAATAATAAATTCCAAGACGCTTATCATCACTTGTGTCCCATACAACATAATCATCGGAAACAGAGCCGTAACGGATACGCCTTGCAACAAAGTGTCCAAGCTTGTTTTTTGGAAGTTTTGTAACTATTGCAGAACGGATTCCTAAATTTGCCGCACCCGATGCAACATTGAATTCAGAGCCACCGCAGTTTTTCTCAAACATTTCACTCTGAGAGATTTTTTCCTTATCAGGAGGAGAAAGCCGAAGCATTACCTCTCCAAAGCTTATAAGGTCAAACTCTGCACTGTTTTTTATAAAATCCATACCCAGCACTCCTTTTTGATTTTGCTGTTATCTGCTTTTATTTTATCGCAATCAAAAAGAAAAAGCAAGTCCGAGGGCCTGCTTTTTTACGTAAAATTATTTCTGTGTTAACAAAATTAAGTTAAAAAATTGCCCACAGCACAAGCTGTGGGCAATTTTTTTAGTTAAAACGGATATTGTTGTTTTCAGAATTCTTTTTTTCGTTCTTATTTTCGTTTTGGTTCTGATTCTGATTCTGATTTCTGTTCTGGTTCTTTTCCTGGTTATTTTCCTGATTCTTGTTTTTCTGTTCTGACATATCTATCGCTCCTTTCGAAGCTATTATGCTCCGTTTGAGATTAGATATGCATCAGTAATGAGAAATCACGTTGATATTTACACGCGTTTTTAAAAAATTTTTTATAAAATTATTATGCCCAATCTCTTCCGTACAAATCCTCTGCAGGGATTTGTGTACCTTTTCTTTTTAGTGCAGTTTCTGCCTTTGTCCTGAGTGCATCTATATTTTCAAGAGTGTAGCTAAAGTTTACAATTATCTTATTGTCCATATCAACGGCGCCGTATTTCCCGTCTTTTTTGACAATTGCATAAGTACCATTACCCTGAACATAGCCGTAGGCTCCGTCGTTTTCATACTCGATTGGAATTACAATATTACCCTCAATATCCATAAAGCCCATTTTGTCGCCCTTGTCTACTCGTATATAGCCAGAAGTTTCAATGCCGATAAAGTCATATTTACTGTTTATGACTACCGTTCTTTCCTCCTCGTCCCATTCGACATCAAGGAAAAGTGCCTCCGACACGGCACGGAGAGGAAGCATTGTCCTGCCGTTTTCTATAAATGCAGGAACTTCTAATGTAACGGGGATGTCAATAGGGTTCCTCGAAATGTTTATCTTCTTCATTTCGTTTTCGCCGATTGTAATTTTAAGCTCGGTTGCGCCATTGTTTAAGGTTACAGTCTGAGTATCGTGGTCCCATTCCACCTTACACTTAAGTGCTTCCCCTACGGCACGAACGGGAATTAGAATTCTGTCATCCTTGAAAATAGGCTTTTGGTCCATTTGGATATATTCGCCGTTTACCAAGACCTTTACATCGTCTGTTGCTGATACAATAATGGTTACAGAAAGTATACAGAGCAAAGTTAAAAAAAATGTTTTTAAAAATTTTCTCATTGGTGAAGATCCTCCTAGAATTATTGCTGATTTTATGGCTTAGTACATAATGTTATTTTTTTCAATCAGGTCGCCAAGTGCCTTTGCCATAGAATAAAAGCCAAGGTCTGTGGGATGGCAGTTGTCAACAGTGCCATTATTTTCACAAAGAGACATCAATGCCTTTCCGTCAAGAAAATACACATTTTTATCACCTGCAGCAAGTGCATTTTTGTAAGTCTGCTCCACAATATCACGGCGTTCTTTCCAATCCCCTGACGGATTCCAAATGGGTGCCGACATCAAAATAATGGGGATGTTTGGATGTGCTTCGCGAATAGCCTTAAACATCTTCTCGTGAGTATTTATAAGATGTTCTACGCTTGGTGCATTATGGTCATAGTCATATACAAATATGGACATATCAAGACTCTTGATATAGTCTATCATTTCATCTTCTGCCTTTGCACTGCCTGAAAAGCCTAAGTTTATATAATCGCAATTGAATGTACGGCAAATATACCCCTGATAACAGTTACCCGGTCTTGACGCACATCCTCCCTGCGTAATGGAGGAGCCGTAATACACCATAGGCTTCTTATCAATATAGGGGGTGGGAGCTTCAATCACAGCATTTTCATCAAGACCTATATAAAGCTCCTTAACTTCGCTGTAAAGAGGGAAGTTTATGGTAATGTCACGCATTTTATCATCGTCTAAAGAAATGAGTGATTCATACCCATCTTCCATATCAAACGGAGGCACAAGGGTGCGTACATAAACCTCTCCCTCGCCGTTGTTTCTGTAAACATCAAAGCCGGAACTACCTGCCATCGGAAAATGGGAGCTTCTGTATATTTCGCCCATTTTCACATTTATGGCAACATAGGGACTATTTGTCCTGAAGCGGACTCTTCCCCCTGCAGTTCTTGCGTGCAGAATCCAGACACCTCTGCTGACACTTTCTGCAACTTTTTCGGGAAGCCGGCGAAATTTACCGTCATCCATATATACACCATAGATTTTGAAAGGCTCGGAAAGTGCGTTGTAAAACCTTAAGCCCTCCTGCTCTATTTTGGTTTCTACCTTTAAATTCTTATCTGCTTCTTCAACTCTGCTCACAATAATACCCCCTTTTACTTTTTAAAGTAATCTTATCACACATATTTTTGAAAGTAAATACTTCTCTCTTGTTTTTTCGGCAAAAGAGGTGTATAATCACCCTTTGTGGAGTTGATATAATGGATAAATTATGGATAGTTTTTGTAATAATATATTCTCTTCTGAAAGGCTCGCGGGACGGAATGAAAAAAGCTGCTTTGAAAAAAAGCAGTTCCAACGAGATATTGTTTTTCTACACATTGTTAGGTTTCATTTTTGTTATTCCGTTTTCCTCTGATGCTTTTAAGGTTGCCCCGATATTTATTTTCTACTCGTTTATCAAGGCAGCAGTAGTAAGTGCAGCGTGGCTGTTTGCGCTTAAAGCTCTTAAGAAAATGACAGTAAGCCTCTACGGAATTATGGATTTGTCAAGAGTTGTTTTTTCTACTGCTTTGGGAGTTTTTGCATTGGGGGAACCATTTACCGCAAAAAAAGCAATTGGTGTGACACTTGTTATAGCAGGTCTTCTTCTTGTAAACTTAAAGAAAAACCCGCAAGGGGGCAAAGGGATGACCCTGCCCATACTTATAGCGGCACTGCTAAACTGCTTTTTAAATGCGGTTTCGGGAACTATGGATAAAGTGCTTATGCAGTATATGACATCCTCTCAGCTCCAGTTCTGGTTTATGCTCTTTTCTGCACTTATTTATGGCGGTATTTTGCTCGTTACTCACGAAAAGGTATCTGTAAAATCAGTCAAAACCAACTATTGGATACCATTACTTTCCCTTTCTCTTGTGTTTGGAGACAGACTCCTTTTTGAAGCAAATGCAAGCCCCTTAAGTCAGGTTACGCTGATGACGATTATAAAACAGTCCTCTGTTATTGTAACAGTGCTTACAGGATGGCTTATTTATAAAGAAAAAGATATTTTATATAAACTGATGTGTACGGGAATAGTCCTCAGTGGTATATTTGTTGCATTGATATAAAAATAATGGTTGCCTTTGGGCAACCATTATTTTTATATCAATTTATTAAGCTCTGGAAATACCTCAATACTTCTTTTAAGTATACCGTTCATATATGCAATGGTAATACCGTAATTGGTGAAAGGAATATTCTCTTCCTTTGCCTTTTCCATACGGCTCATTACATCGCGCTCCGTTATCATACATCCTCCGCAATGAAGAACAAGTGCGTAATCCTTTAAATTATCTTGAAATTCTCTTCCCGAGGTAAATTCAAACTGAATGTCTTTTCCCGTATGTTTTTTTATCCATGCAGGGATTTTTACCGTACCTATATCATTGCATTGTCTGTGATGACTGCACCCCTCGGCAACAAGAATTTTGTCCCCGTCTTCAAGGGTTTCAATCTTCCCTACCGCCCTTACCGCTTCATCCAGAACTCCTTTGTACTTTGCAAAAAGTATGGAAAATGAAGTAAGGGGTATATCCTTGGGAACAATTTTAGAAACGGCACTAAAGACCTGACTGTCAGTTATGACAACAACGGGCTTTTTACCGAGATTTTTTAGTGTTTCCTCAAGTTCCTCAACCTGCACGACTACCGCAATTGCACCAATGTCAAGGAGATTGCGAAGCACATTTTGCTGTGGAAGAATGATTCTGCCCTTGGGGGCGGATTCATCAATGGGAGTTATGAGTACTGCAATATCCCCTTTTTTTACAAAGGAGTCTACAATATTCATCTTGTCAGAACGCTTGGGAACAGCTTCGCCAAGCTTCTTTTTAAGCTCCTCTACTCCCTCACCTGTAACGGTGCTGACATAAAAAAGTGAATCCTTTCGTTCTTCTAGAAGGTCGGCTTTGTTATACACAACGATATAGGGAATTTTTCTTTCCTTGAAAAGCTCCTCCAGCTTTTCATCGGTAGGAGTTTTCCCCTTTAAAGCATCACATACTAATACCGCGGCATCTGCCGTTCTCAGCGCTTCTATGGTATTTTCTACTCTCTTTTCCCCAAGTACGCTTTCATCATCAAAGCCGGGGGTGTCAATTATCATAACAGGTCCGATTGGAAGAAGCTCCATAGCTTTCCTCACAACATCGGTTGTAGTGCCTGAAATTTCCGACACGAGAGCCGTTTGCTGAGATGTGACTTTATTAACCAAGCTTGATTTACCTGCGTTTGTATTGCCAAAAAATCCTATATGGACTCTTTCAGCCGAAACAGTCGAGCCAAGGCTCATAAGAAGCCCTCCTTATTTCTTCGGATTGACAATATCACGCCAATCAAGGTCACCGCGCTGAAGACCGTGAATGAGAACTTCCGCCGTTGCAACATTGGTTGCAAGGGGTACATTGTGCACGTCACACAGACGGAAGAGCGCGCTTACATCAGGCTCGTGAGGCTGCGCAGTAAGAGGGTCACGGAAAAACAGTACAAGGTCAATCTCATCATAGGCAATGTGGGCACCTATCTGCTGGTCACCGCCCTGCGGACCTGAAAGAAAACGGTGCACATCAAGACCGGTCGCCTCAATTATAAGACCACCTGTTGTCCCCGTAGCGAAAAGCTTGTGCTTTTCCAATATACCCTTATACGCAATACAAAACTGTACCATCAATTCTTTTTTCTTGTCATGAGCTATTAAAGCAATGTTCATCTTATGTTGTCTCTCTCCTTCTTAATCGGCACTACTGCAGACAGCATACATAATGTACCGTTCTGACAAGTTACCGATACCTCAGGCGGTTGTGCGCTTTTGTGCGCATATCTCGAAAGCACCGCCGAAACCTCTTTTCTTATTTTTTCCAGAGTCATATCCTCTGACACATTCATTCTATCATTTATTATCACAGATTTCAATCTGTTTTTTGCTTCTTGTACGCTGCGGGGTGATATTTTTGAAAAGAACCGCATTATACCGCACTCCTCCGTTTTTTAGAGAATAATTTTTCAAACAGATTTGTCTTAAGTTTCATAAGCTCCACATCCTCACCGTTGAGGCGGGCGGCAATGTTTCTGTATGCCTGTCCTGCTCTTGATGTATTCATATTGGAAACATACTCTCCGGTGTTTGCGGCAACTATAATGTCTTCATCATCGGGGACTACGCCCAAAAGGTCAATTGCCAGAATATCAAGCATATCCTCAATTCCAAGCATACTGCCGTTTTCAACCATTTTAGGTCTGAGTTTGTTTATTACAAGCTTTATATCTCTGATTTCGTGCTTTTCCAGAAGTCCTATAATTCTGTCAGCATCACGGACACTTGAAACCTCGGGCATAGCGACTACAATTGCTTTTTTAGCCGCCGCAACGGCATTTTCAAACCCCTGCTCAATACCTGCAGGACAGTCAATGAGGATATAGTCAAAGCTATCCTCCATCTGTCGTACAAGGTGCTTCATCTGGGTAGTTGTCACAGCACTTTTATCCTTTGACTGAGCCGCAGGAAGAAGAAACAAACCGTCAAAACGCTTGTCCCTTACAAGAGCCTTACTGTATGTACATCGGTTTTCGACAACGTCAACCAAGTCGTACACTATTCTGTTTTCAACACCCATAATAACATCGAGATTCCTAAGCCCGATGTCAGTATCAATCATTACAACTTTTTTGCCGGAAAGTGCCAATGCCGCACCAATGTTTGCAGTTGTGGTAGTTTTACCTACGCCGCCCTTTCCGCTTGTTATAACTATTACTTCACTCATTTTCTTCACCCCATGGGTAATTTTATCATATTTTTATCTGTTGGTCTATATAAAAATTATAATCTTTCCAAGATTATTTCGCCGTTTTCCGCCATTGCCACGGCAGAACCGACATTTTCCGTATTTTTGTTGTAGGAACAGACTTTTCCTATTTTTATCTGACAGGGATTCATGTAGGCAGCATACACCCTGCCCTCTTCCGTTATATGTGCCGTTCCGCGGAAAACACCTATAACAGTAATATTTCCCCTCGCTTTAACGGTTGCACCTGGATTAACATCTCCATATATTATAAGGTCTCCGCGGCTTTCAACAACATCACCGCTTCGAAGAGATTTGTGTATTACTTTTAAAATTCTTTCTTCGTCTAAAAGGGAATACTCAATCTGTTTTCTTGAAAGTCGGTGCTTTTTTTCCAGAATTATATTATCCCCGAAAAGATTTTTAAGTTCCTTTTCAAATTCCATTTCACCGTTGTAGCCAAGTTTTATTCCGTTGTAGCTTATTTTTACTTCTGAATTATTAAAGAAGCTTTTTTTCTTTTGTAACTGCAAAAGTGCATCGGAAAGATTTTCACATTCTGAAAAGCAAAGCTCAATTTTCTTTCCATGCCCTTTAACAACAAGCTTCTCCATATATGAGCTCCTATCTTGTAAGAGTATTTGTTTCTATGTCGTTTTCGTCTTCTGAATTAAAGTAGCTGTCAACAACCTTTCTTACTGCCTGTGCCACATTAGAGCCGCTGCCTGCCTTTTCAATTATGCAGACAATAGCTATTCTCGGCTCCTCGTAAGGAGCAAATGCAACGCACACTCCGTTGGTATGGCTTCCCGAGGTCTGTGCACTGCCCGTTTTTGCTGCAACGGAAACCTTGCAGCCTGCAAAAGCTTTCTGTGCTGTACCCTCCGTTACAACCATCCGCATACCGCGGATAATTGCTTCGTGGTTTTCAGGGGTAATACTTACAGTATCTAATATTTCAGGGGAGGTTTCCGCACTTATAGTACCGTCTGCGTTGTGGATGGATTTTATAAGATGCGGTCTGTATCGTGTTCCTCCGTTGGCAATGGTTGCAATATAATTCGCAAGCTGAATAGGCGTTACAAGAGTATCAGACTGACCGATAGCCGTCTGGCACACATCGCCTGGATACCATATTCCGCCATTTTTCTTTCTGTTCTCGGGGCCTGCTACAACCCCCGTTTTTTCCTCGTCTGCAAGTTCAATTCCGCTGGGCTGACCAAAACCGAATTTCTCTGCATATTCGTCCACAGTTTCAATACCTAATCTTCTTCCCACATCAAAGAAAAAGACATTGCACGAATCACGTATTGCCTGCGACACATTCACATATCCGTGAGTAGCACCTGTCTGGTTATATATCCAGCAGGCGGGCTGATAGTCCTTGAAATAGGTATACTTTCCCGTATCAAAGATTGTTTCGTCACGGGTTATTATTTCTTCCTCAAGTGCCGCAGTACCCACAAGAAGCTTGAATGTAGATGCCGGCGAATATGTTCCTGCAAGAGCACGGTTAAAGAGAGGCTTTGAAGGATTGTTAAGAAGTAAATTATAATTTTCCGTAAATGTTGTTATTTCATAGGAGGGGTATGATGCCATTGCAAGTATATCGCCCGTATTTACGTCTACTACAACCATACTTCCTGCATCGGCACTGTTTCCGCCCTCTACGGAGCCTGCACTGTTTCTTATACTGTTAACAGTTTCCTTGAGTGCTTCCTCACAGGCAAGCTGCATATCAATATCAATAGTAAGATTGACATTTCTTCCGCTGACGGGAGAGCTTTCTACACTCTGCCCCATACTGTAACCGTCGTTTGACTGTTCTACATTACCGCTGCCGTTTTCACCACGGAGATAATCCTCCAGATATTTTTCAATACCGCTTTTTCCGATATTTGAGTTAATTGTATATCCGTTTTCAGAATTTTTTTCATATTCCTCGGCACTTATAAGCCCCACTCTTCCGAGCATATGAGCACCTAGACTTTTGTACGGATACTCCCTGACGGGTTGTGTCAGAATGCTTACATTAGGGAATTTTTCAGACTGTTCCTTTATGATGCAGATTTCTTCAATAGGAACATCCTCCATAAAAAGATAAGGTGATGCCATTGAAAATCCGCGGTTAGTCATATTGAGCCGTGTTCCTGCAACGACAAGCACATCCTCCATAGAAAATCCTGCAATACCATACTTGTTTTTAAGAAATTCCACCGTTTCTCCGGCAGTAAGGCTCTCTTCAATTCCGTTATCACTTTTCCATTTATCGGCTTTTTCATTTTCCACAATGAAACGGTATGAACCCTCTGCAAATTCTATCGGCAGAATACTTTTTACATATTCTCTGTAATCATTTATAGTAACAGAAAGCTTATGGATAATGTTGTTAAGCTCTGCCGCTGTACGGTTCCTGCTTGACAGAATATACACATTGTATGCAGTTCTGTTGCTTACAATGGGCCGTCCGTTACGGTCAAGGATTTCACCCCTCTGTGCTATAAGCTCCACGCTTCGCACCGTACGGGTATCACTTTTCTCACGGTAGTAATTTCCGTTTGCAATCTGAAGATTAACAAGCCTCATAACCATAACAAAAATTACAACAGCAAACAAGGTGTAGGCTGCTATGTACCTTCTCGGTTTCATTCTGCCGCCTCCTTTTTGTGAGTTACTGTGGGAGTTATCTCTTTTTTCTTTTTGATATACAAAACGATAAGAACAAAACAAAGTGCAAAGAGTGCCGCAAATAAACCCTTTACAAAAATATTTGTGCACAATTGTCCGAAAGAAAGAGCGTTTCCCATTGCCGCCTTAAAAAAGACAATTACTATTTCCAAAGATGCTACGCTCGCGAAACAAACCCAGCTCATAATAAGAGGTGAGTTTAAGTTTTTTCTGTCTGCCGCAAGACTTACCAAAAGGGCAAGGTATGTATAAAGAAGTATGCTTATTCCGAAAACCTCTCCGTACATCACATCGTACAAAAGCCCTGCAAAACCGCCCAATATTGACGCAGCCACAAAATCCTCAGATACGGCAGCAATTATAACAACTGCCACTAGGATATCGGGAGAACAGGAAAATATTCTTAAATTTTCAAATACAAGGGACTGAAGCAAAAATGCCAGATATATCCCTAACGCTTTCCATACATATTTCACTAAATCACTTCCAACGATAACGGAAATTTACTTTACCGTTACAAGAACTCTGTCAAGTCTGTTGATGTTTACTTCCGTTTCCAACACGGCATTCAAGGTAAGGTTTCTGCTGTCTTCCTTAATCTGAGCAATCTTTCCTATAACGATTCCTCTCGGGTAAATACCGCCTGTCCCCGATGTTTCTATTACATCACCTATAACTGTTTTTGCACTTCTGTCAATATAATTAAGGGCACATTTTCCGCCTGTTGTTTCATTATCCAAAGGCTCGGCAATACCCATATCTCCGCTTCTCAGACAAATTGCCGAAACAGAGCTTTCCGCATCGAAAATTGTCTTTATCTTTGAGTAATTGGTATTGACCTCAAATACAACACCTACTATCCCCTCAGGCACCAGAACAACGCTGTTTACTCCCACGCCGTCGATTGACCCCTTGTCAATAGTTATAATGCTGTTTTCATCGTCAATTTTTTTGCCGATTACATTTGCTCCTATACTGTTAAAGTCTGTACGGGACTCCTTAAGGTCAAGGAGCTGTTGCAGACGGTCATTCTCAACCTTATAACCGTCAAGCATCCTGAGTTCATCTTTAAGAGAATAAACCTCTTCACGAAGCTTTTCATTTTCCTCAGCCATAGTGCCTGCATTAAAAATATTTCCAAAGAAATTCTTTACACCTGTAAAAGCTGAACTGCAAACACTCTGCACAGGGGAAATAACAGTCCCAACTGCATTTGACACGGGATTATTCCCAAGCTTAAAGGAAAATGCCGCCAATATCAGTATGATAACTGTTACTGCGCTGTATATTATAATGTGCTTTTTACCGAATTTTTTCATTTTTTTCATTCCTTATAACAGGTTTATTCCAAACTCCTTATAAAAAAGCTTGGCGAGGGCACACACGGGAAGTCCAACAACATTGAAGTAGTCACCGTCAATCTTTTCAACAAACATACTTCCCTTTTCCTGAATGCCGTAAGCACCTGCCTTGTCCATAGGCTCTCTCGTTTTTATATAGGCATCAATTTCACGGTCTGAAAGCTCCTTGAAATAAACATCGGTCTTTTCGTATTTTGACACGATATTACCGCTTTTACAATGAACTACACAGTACCCCGTATAAACGCTGTGCTTTTTTCCGCTGAGTTTTTTAAGCATATTTCTGGCATCTTCAATATTTTCGGGTTTTCCGAAAATTTCACCGTCTAATGAAACAACGGTGTCCGCACCGATTACATATGTATCACCGCGGAAACACTTCGCCACATCGGACGCTTTTAAAAGAGCAAGCTCCGTAACCGTCTTCTCGGGTGAAAGCTCCCCTATGGAGGATTCATCAACGTTTGCCCTCATTATCTCCGCCTGTACACCTATTTTTTTTAGAAGCTCCCTTCTTCTGGGAGATTTCGATGCAAGTACAAATAGTGGAGTTCCCATAATTTTTCTCCCTTATCCTAAGATTTTTTCCTTGTAGGAATTAATACAGTTTTGTATAATTTCCTCTGCCTCTTTTCTTCCAAGTACCTCTTTTACTGCAGTTTCTTTGTTTTCAAGCATTTTATATACTTCAAAGAAATGTGATATTTCTCTTGACATATGGTCGGGAAGCTCATTAATATCCTTATAACCCACATAGGTTGGGTCACTGAAAGGAATTGCAATAATTTTCTCGTCAACCTTTCCGTCATCTATCATCTTCAAAACACCGATGGGATAGCAACGCACAAGCACAAGAGGGTCTATCTTTTCCTGACAAAGCACCAAAACATCAAGCGGGTCACCGTCATCTGCATAGGTACGGGGAATAAATCCGTAGTTTGCAGGATAGTGGGTGGATGTATAAAGTACTCTGTCGAGGATAATCATCCCCGTTTCCTTGTCAAGCTCATACTTGTTTCTTCCCCCTTTGCGGATTTCAATAACACTGAGAAAGTCGTCTTTCTTTATTCTTTCGGGGTTTATATTGTGCCATACATTGAACATAAAATCAAACCTTTCTGAGATATTTTGGATAGTGATTCTTTGCACAGCCGTCGCTTAGTTTATACCAACCTACGGGATATTTTTCTTTATAGAGCATCGCACCGTAGCCCCTTTCTCCATCGTTCATGATTGCCTGCCCCCTTATATAAAGGGATATTTCTTCGTCAGAGAGAGCTATTGTGCGTTTGAAATCAACTTTTTTTAACGCCATACACAGATGATGCGACGGAATGAATCTGCCTTTCCGTACTTCACCAAGGCAAAGTCCGGGGCGGACACATTTAATTTTATCAAGGGAAATCATTTCTTTCGGAAGGAGATACAAAAACTCACCGAACGAAACAAAGTTGCCGTCAAGAGTTATGTTAAGGTTCTCTTTCTCAAACAAACGGAAAGCTTCTGTCATTTCCTTTTTTGCAGGTGCAGGACAGGAAAACTTTCCTTTCTCCTTTTCCCCGCTTTTTTCAAAGAGTGCGGAAAAATGTCCCTCACCCTTTATTTTGTGAGGCATCAGACGATGCGTTTCAAGAAGTGTAATATCGGGATATTTTTCGGCAAATTTCTCTGCCACATCCTCATTTTCAACCCTTGCAAAGGTGCAGGTGGAATATACTAATTTTCCGCCGGGTGCAAGCATTTTATACGCAGAATCCAAAATAAGAAGCTGTCTTTCTGCACAGGACAGCGTATGTTCTATGCTCCATTCCTGCACCGCAACCTGATCCTTGCGGAACATTCCCTCACCACTACAGGGTGCATCAACAACAATTTTATCAAAAAAGCACGGGAAAAGCTTTTCCATTTTCTCGGGATACATATTGGTGACAACAGCATTTTTAATTCCCATACGTTCTATATTTTCGCAAAGGATTTTTGCCCTGCCGGAATTTACCTCGTTGGAAACTAAAAGCCCCTCCCCCTGAAGCTTTGCCGCAAGCTGAGTACTCTTTCCACCCGGAGCAGCACAGAGGTCCAACACCTTATCCCCTTTTTCCACATTGGCAAGCTCTGCCGCTATCTGTGCAGAGGGTTCCTGAGAATAAAAAAGTCCTGCAACGCTTGAGGGATGATTTCCTTTTTTTCCGTCATAGTAAAATCCCGTGGAACACCACTTTACACTATCTCCGCAAAAGTCAACGGTGTTTTTAAACTCCTCTGCCAGAAGCTTAAGTGTATTTACACGAAGTGCAATGGTAGGCTCTTCCTCATAGCTTTGAAGAAAGCTGTCATATTCATTTTTAAGGTCAGTTTTCATTCTTTCTTTAAAGTCAATAGGTAAATTCAAATCTATCACCTGCAATATATCTATAATATTATAGCATATTGAGATGTCAAAATAAAGTGTTTTTTCTGTGAATAAAAAATTTATTAGAAAACGGTATAAAAACAAACTGCCTTGTCTTGTTTTTATACCGTTTAAAACTTTATTTACTTTTGATTTTTATACCTGTTACTTTGTAAGCATCCATACTGCTATTTTTTTGTCTTTTTCCCATGATTTTCCTGCAGAAGCGTAATCGGTTACTGCGAGATACTGTCCGTCGGTTAAAGGGATTCTTGCACTTATAATTGTTTTTTCACGGGCATCCTCTATTTCGGTAGCTACATACCCGTTTTCAACCTTTACGCTTATGGGAGTGTCTGTGCTGTAACCCAGGTTTTCATCCTGTGCAAGCATAACGGGGCCTCTTCTTAGTGCAATATGATTTTTTGCTATGGGGTCTTCTTCATCATACACCGGAATAACATAATTTCTGCCCCAGACAACTCCTGTCATAAGAACCTGTGTTCCGTAGGGTATAGGATAGATTGCCTCTGTCCTCATATCAAGGTCAAGGGAAATCATATCGCCGTCCTGCCAGAGTCTGTCTATAACAATATATCCCTCTTTACATTCAATTTTTTCTCCGTTCACAAAGGCTTTTGTCGTTTTGCTCCAATAAGGATTTCTGAGCTTCAGGGTGAAACTTTCTTCTTTTTCAGTTTTTACAGTAATTTTCACACTACCGCTGCGGGGGTAGTCCGTTTCGGTTACAAAGCATACCTTACTGTCTGCCATTTCAGTATTTACCGTTCCGCTAACATACAAATTCATAACGAAGCCGTTCTCTGCGTTCATAATATGAACTTTTGGCACCATACCTATTCCCGCTGCACCGATACAAGCACAACAGCCGTAGTAATGATTGTCTTTCATTATTTTAAGTCCGCCGATTCCCTTTCCTCTGCGGTCTGCGGTGAGGGGACTGTAACTGTCAAAGGGTAATGCCCTGATTACAACATCCGGAGCGTCCTTGAAACGTTCCGGGTCGCTATTGACAACCTTTTCTGTGTTTACCGAACCAAGGTATGCATTATACAATGAAATTTCAAAAGCATCCATATATTTGCTTTCACCAGTCAGAATATGAAGCTGATAGAAAAACTTCATAAGGGTAACGGTTACACAGGTTTCCTGCACCACTTTTCCGTTATTGGTGTTTGCCTGCCTTACGGTTGAGTGGTCAAAGAGTTCGTGGGTACATCCGCAGGAGCCGATAACTGTAAAGTCGCTTTCAAGAATTTTTTCAGCAAAGTTAACTATTGAAATTTTGTATCTTTCCTCTTTTGTTACACGATAAAATTCCAGAAGCCCCTCAAAACAGGAAATCATCTCATAGGCTTTTGTTACGGGATATTGATAGGGGTATAACTTATCCTCATAGGCCAGGTTAAAAATATTAACTACATCGGTAGCACCACAATCCGCTATATATTTGGCAAAGTCAAAATACTTTTTATCGTTTGTGATATTGTACAGTCTTACAATGGGTTCAAGAAGTGAAGCGGAATTAAGCCCTCTCCAATGGTTTGTTGCATTTGTGATAAGAATCTTGCCGTCTTCGGGATTTCCGATTTTTCTCATTATGTAGTCAACCTGACCGCGCATTGATTCGACTATTTTATTTTTAAGTTCATCATCTTCGCAGATTTCGATAAAATACTGCATTCCCAAAAGGACATATTTTCTGCACCATATATCCCATCCCCGAAACTCTCTGTCTTTGCCGTAACTGCTGATTCTGCCGTCTGACTCAGCAACGTTTATCATATCCAGAATAGTAGTTTTGAGAACCTCGTAGAGCTTTTCATTTTTTGTATAGGAGTAAACAAAGCACGCTCCGAGCATCATTTTACCCCAATACTCTCCGCGCTAGCCAAAGTCGGGGCCGTCGGAATCTCCACAAAACTGCTCCACAAATCTTTTCCATTCATCTGTTTTCAACAACTGAAACTCTTCAACAAATCTCATTGTTTCGTCAATAATACCGCTGTACAGGTTTGTATTATTAAAGTTAACAAAATTTGTATCAGTTTCATTTCTATAAAAGTTTGCTGTATTTTCCTTATGCATTTTCATAGAATTAACTCCTAATCAAACCGCTTAGGTTTATTCCTCGTTTTTCCACAAAAGTGCCGCACCGATTATTCCGGCATCGTTTCCAAGCTTTGCAATATGTACTTCCGTCTGTTTTTTACCAAAACGGGCAAAGGAATAATCCTTGATTTTCTTTCTTATGGGTTTTAATATTTTCTCCCCTGCATTGCTTACTCCGCCGCCAAGACAGATAACCTCCGGCTGAAAGATATTGACTACATTTACAATACCCTCGGAAAGGTAGTTAAGATAACACTTTACTACATCCTTTGCAACCTTATCTTTTGCGGTAAAAGCAGTTTTTCCGTCAACCCTGGCAAGGGTTTTGGAAATCTTCCACATTTCGCTCTGTGGATTTTCTTTCATAGCCTTTTTAGTTTGATTTATAAGTGCCGTTGCAGAAGCATAGGCTTCAAAACATCCTTTTCTTCCGCAGGTGCATTTTTCACCGTCAAGGTGTATTATCATATGACCGATTTCCGCACCTTTTCCGTATGCTCCCGT
>JAZRFC010000055.1:0-10688 GCA_045661145.1 Clostridia bacterium
TTTTTAGGAGGAAAACCACATGAAGACCACTATGGAAAAAGCAGGTCAGGTTCAGAGAAAATGGTACATTATCGATGCAACCGGTAAGAGTGTTGGTCGTGTTGCTGCACAGGCTGCAAGCATCCTTCGCGGTAAGGAAAAGGTAACTTACACTCCCCACGTTGATTGCGGCGATCATGTAATCGTTCTCAACTGTGACAAGGCAGTATTTACAGGAAATAAGCTCCTTCAGAAGAACTACTATCGTCATACAGGTTGGATTGGCGGTCTTAAGACTGTTAGTGCAAAGGATATGATGGAGAAGAACGCTGACAGAGCTATGTATCTTGCAATTAAGGGTATGCTTCCCGCTACAACAATCGGCAGAAGCGCACTCACAAGACTCAGAGTTTACAAGGGTAGCGAACACAACCACGAGGCTCAGCAGCCCGAGGTTTGGACTCGCGACATTAAATAAGGGAGGGTGAATTAAATGGCAATCACACAGTATTTCGGAACAGGTAGAAGAAAGAAGTCTGTTGCTCGTGTTCGCCTTGTTCCCGGTAAAGGCGAAATCACAATCAACAAGAGAACTATTGACGATTATTTCGGACTTGAGACACTCAAGGCTATTCTCCGTCAGCCCCTCGTTGCTACAAGCACAGAAGGCAAGTTTGACGTTATTTGTAACGTACACGGCGGCGGATTCACAGGCCAGGCAGGTGCTATCCGTCACGGTATTGCACGCGCACTTCTTAAGGTTGACGAAGAAGCTTACAGACCTGTACTTAAGCAGGCTGGATTCCTTACTCGTGACCCCAGAATGAAGGAAAGAAAGAAATACGGCTTAAAGGGCGCTCGTCGTGCTCCTCAGTTCAGCAAGAGATAAATTTCTTATCTTACAGAACGTATTCAAAACCCCACAACGCAGGTTGTGGGGTTTTTGTTTATTTATTCTATTGTTTCCCCTTCCTGAGGTGTTGGCTCTGTTTCAGGTTCTTTTTCGGGGGTTGTTTCGGGAGCTTCGGGAATTTCTTCGGAAACTTCCTCTCCCTGTGTTTCCTCGGGAATTTCTTCGGGAACTTCCTCCTCAAAGCCACGGCTGTCATAGGTTATAGAAAGAACTTTATCACTTTCCGTTTCAACCTCGCTTTGGAAAAACACACTGCTTCCGCCTTGATTTTTTATAATATAGATAAATGCATCGGCGGAAATTCTCTTTCCGTTGTCCCTTATGTCGGTTTCCTCAGTAATATAAACCTTTTTTCTTGAATTAATCTTTTTTCCCGAAACATCATACCAATCTGCAAAAACGGCATATCCGTTTCCGCTTTCCATATGATAAATTCCATTGGGGTCAAAGGTTATTTCCCATTTTTGAGAGGTTTCGGCCACTTCCTCCTCGGGCTCTTCCTCTTCTTCCACCTCTACTACGGGGGGTACAGGGGGTTCTTCTGTCTCTTTTCTGAAATTTATATCCCCTCTTAGCATTAATACCCCGATAATTACGGTTATAAGGAGTACAACCGCAAGGCCAACTGCCACATAAGGAAGTACGGATGGTTTTTCCTGTTCCTCGCGGGCTTTCGTAATTCTTGCCCTGCTGTATTCGTCCCTGGGACTTCTTTCTATATGGGGTTTATCTTCGAGAATTTCAATTTCTTCGGGTTTAAATATGAAAGTATTATCTTTATCGTTCATAATTTAACCTCCCTTATTATTCAGTAGGCACCTCTGGGGTCTGTACTGTTTCCTCTGCAGGGGCTTCGGTTTCTTCTGCCTCGGGTTCTTCGTGCTCGGTAATACCGATTGAAACGACCTTTACGCCGTCCTTAAGGCGCATAAGACGTACACCCTTGGTGCTTCTTCCTATGGTGCTGATGCCCGATGCAGGAATTCTTATAATAACACCCTCGGAGGTAATCAGCATAATATCCTCGTCATCCTTAACGGTGGTTACACTAACAACATTACCCGTTACATCACTGCACTTATATGTCTTTATACCTACGCCGCCACGGGACTGTACACGGTACTCGGAAAGGTCTGTTCTCTTACCGTAGCCAAGCTCGGACACGGCAAGAAGCTGTGTATCCTCGGATGCAAGGCACATTCCCACGATATAGTCACCATTACGAAGCGTAATTGCCTTAACACCGCGTGTAACTCTGCCCATAGAACGGACATCCTTTTCATTAAAGCGGATTGCCATACCGTTGTAGGTACCGATTACAATGTCATTTTCACCGTTTGTAAGCTCTACTCTGATAAGCTCGTCACCCTCGTCAAGGGAAA
This sequence comes from Clostridia bacterium, assembly GCA_045661145.1. Taxonomy (GTDB): domain Bacteria; phylum Bacillota; class Clostridia; order UMGS1883; family UMGS1883; genus UMGS1883. The sequence goes on from JAZRFC010000055.1 coordinate 2,275, forward strand.
TACCGATGATACCGCCCTTTCTCGCTGTGTTATAGTCTGTAACGGCAGTTTTCTTGATTACGCCGTTTCTTGTACACATGAGAAGATACTTATCATCCTCAAATTCGCGGAGAGCAATAAGTGCTGTTACATATTCATCCTTTTCCACGGGAAGCAGGTTTACAATTGCACTGCCCTTTGCCTGACGGCTTGATTCGGGAATCTGATACCCTTTCAGGCGGTACATTCTTCCGCGGTTTGTGAAGAACAGCATATTATCGTGGGTTGATGCCACCATAATGGTCTTTACAAAATCCTCATCCTTGGTGGTCATGCCCTTGATACCCTTACCCCCGCGGTGCTGACTTGTATAGGTAGAGGTGGGCATACGTTTAATATAACCGCCATTTGTAAGTGTTATTACACTTTCTTCTTCCTCGATAAGATCTTCAATGTCGATTTCAGTCATAACATTTTCGATATTTGTTCTTCTTTCGTCACCGAATTTATCACGAATTTCGGTAAGCTCTTTCTTAATCTGACCGAGAAGAAGAATTTCATCAGCAAGAATTGCCGTATATTCCTCAACCCTTGCGGTAAGTTCGTTATATTCGTCGTCAATCTTTTCGCCGTTCAGTTTCTGGAGCTGTGCAAGACGCATATCAAGTACGCTCTGTGCCTGAATTTCAGAGAAACCGAATCTTGCCATAAGATTTTCCTTGGCATCGTCGTAAGAGTTTCTTATTACTTCTATAATTTCATCAATGTTTGCAAGGGCTATGCGGAGTCCCTCGAGGATGTGCATTCTCGCCTCTGCCTTAGCCTTGTCAAATTTAATTCTTCTTGTAACGATTTCTTTCTGGAATGTGATAAAGTTATCTAAAACTTCCTTAAGTCCCATTGTTTTGGGCTTTCCGTCACAAATTGCAAGGAGATTTACGCTGAAACTGTCCTGCAAACGGGTATATTTATAAAGCTGATTAAGTACAACCTGGGGGTTTGCATCTCTCTTAAGGAAAATTTCAAGACGGATGCCGACACGGTCGGATGAATGGTCATCGATGTCGGAAAGTCCCTCAATCTTCTTTTCCTTAACAAGGTTTGCAATGGATTCCACAAGCATTTTCTTGTTAACCTGATAAGGAAGTTCAGTAACGATAATGGAGCTTGTTCCGTCCTTATGCTCTTCAATCTCGGCTTTCGCACGGATTACGATTTTACCCCTACCTGTATTATATGCACTACGGATACCGCTTCTTCCCATAATTGTACCGCTTGTGGGAAAATCGGGACCCTGAATATGTTCCATAAGCTCCTCAACGGTGATTTCGGGATTGTCAATCTGTGCCATAGCACCGTTAAGCACTTCCGTAAGGTTGTGAGGAGGTATATTTGTTGCCATACCAACGGCAATACCGCTACTTCCGTTAACTAAAAGTGTAGGAATTCTTGTGGGAAGAATTGTGGGTTCTTTTCTCTTTTCGTCGAAGTTGGGAGCAAAATCAACTGTGTCCTTTTCGATATTTTCCAAAAGAACGTTGGAAAGCTTGCTCATTCTTGCTTCTGTATAACGGTAAGCAGCAGGCGGGTCGCCGTCCACACTACCGAAGTTACCGTGACCCTCAATAAGAGGATAACGCATAGAGAAGTCCTGTGCCATTCTTACAAGTGCATCGTAAACAGAAGCATCACCATGAGGATGTTACCTACCGATAACGTTACCAACTGTGGTAGCAGATTTGAAGAAAGGCTTATCGTGAGTAAGGTTTTCCTCGTACATTGAATAAAGTATTCTTCTGTGTACGGGTTTAAGACCGTCACGCACATCGGGGAGCGCACGGCTTACGATAACGCTCATAGCATAATCTATAAAAGCCTCTTTCATTCTGTCTTCAATATCAATATTTACAATGGTTTGGGTATCGAAGTATTCTTCAAAATGTGAATCTTCGTATTTTTTATTTTTAGCCATTTTGTTTTTTCCTTTCCTATCCCAAAGGATATGGGGATTGTTAAGGGGTTTACCCCTTGACACTGCGAAATCATCAAAAACGGGGGCGTGTACCTCGTTTTTGATACCTTGCAGGGGCTACCGCGGTGAGCGGTGCGCGAGCGAAAGCCACTCTCTCGAAAGTGAATGTTTTATTTATAAAACTTCGCTTTCGAAGGGACTTTATACGTCCAAATTAGTAACGTATTGTGCGTTGTCCTCAATAAACTGACGTCTGGGCTCTACCTCGTCACCCATCAGGATGCTGAAAATTTCGTCTGCTTTCTGTGCATCCTCCAATGTAACCTTGAGGAGAATTCTGTTTTTGGGGTCCATTGTTGTTTCCCAAAGCTCGTCGGGGTCCATTTCACCAAGACCTTTATAACGGCTTATATCTACTTTTGCATTTGCATCACCGTTTTTAAGTTCTTCACTTATTCTGTCTCTTTCTTCGTCGCTGAAAGCTACTTCACTTCTCTTACCTCTGCTTACTTTATAAAGCGGAGGTTTAGCAAGATAAATATGGCCTGTTTCAACAAGTTCTCTCATAAACCTGAAGAAGAAAGTAAGGAGAAGTGTCTGAATATGCGCACCGTCAACGTCGGCATCGGCCATAATGATTACTTTATCATAACGGAGCTTTTCAATATTAAATTCTCCGCCTATTCCCGTACCTAATGCCTGAATAACGGGTGTAAGCTTATCATTTCCGTAAACCTTATCCTCTCTTGCTTTTTCAACATTCAGCATCTTACCCCAGAGAGGAAGAATTGCCTGATATTTACTGTCACGGCCGCTTTTTGCACTGCCGCCGGCACTATCACCCTCGACAATATAAATTTCTGTCATTGTGGGGTCTTTTACAATACAGTCGGTTAACTTACCGGGAAGTGACGAAGAACCGAGAGGTGTTTTTCTCGTAGCTTCTCTTGCTCTTCTTGCGGCAAGTCTTGCACGGGATGCCATAAGTGCTTTTTCTATAATAGATTTACCCACATTTGGGTTTTCTTCGAGGAAATCTGCAAGCTTTTCACGGAGCATATTTTCCACGAGTCCGCGGATTTCACTGTTACCCAGCTTTGTCTTTGTCTGTCCTTCGAACTGAGGCTCTTCAAGTTTAACGGAAATTACGGTAACAAGACCCTCACGGGCATCTTCACCTGTTAATTCCTCATTATCCTTTATAAGCTTGTACTTCTTTCCGTATTCAACAAGTACCTTTGTGAGAGCCGCCTTGAAGCCTGTTTCGTGAGTTCCGCCCTCGGTAGTTGAAATATTATTTGCAAATGACTCAATTATTTCATCATAGCCGTTGTTCCACTGCAGTGCAACCTCTGCCATTGAGCCGTTCTTTTCACCGCTTACGTAAATTACGTCGGAATGTATTTCCTCGAGAGTATCTTTTCTCGATTTTTTGTCGTTCAAAATATAGGAAACGAAATTCTTTATACCACCGTCGTAGTGAAGAATTTCTTCTTTCTTCTCCTCGCGGTCATCCTTGAAAATAATCTTTATACCGCCGTTAAGAAATGCCTGCTCACGAAGTCTTTTAAGGAGAACATCATAATCGTAGACAGTTTCCTCAAAGATTTCACCGTCTGCCCAGAATGTTACCTGGGTACCTGTTTTATCGGTTTTTCCGATTGTGTGAACTTCGCCGTCTGGAACGCCCCTCTTATAGCTCTGGAACCACACGTTTTCACCGTCGTGTACCTCTACCTCCAGCTTTGTCGAAAGAGCATTAACAACAGATGCACCAACACCGTGAAGACCGCCGGAAACCTTGTATCCACCGCCGCCGAACTTACCGCCTGCGTGGAGCACAGTAAAGATAACGTCAATTGTGGAAATACCCATTTTTGGATGAATTCCGTGGGGCATACCTCTTCCGTTATCCTTTACAGTAACAGAGTGGTCAGCATTTAAGGTTACGTTTATTTCCGTACAGTAACCTGCCAAAGCTTCGTCAATACTGTTATCCACAATTTCGTAAACAAGGTGATGAAGACCCCTTGCCGATGTTGAGCCGATGTACATACCGGGCCTTTTTCTTACGGCTTCAAGACCCTCCAATACCTGTATTTGTGTTTCGTCATAGGAAGTATTAATTTTCTGTTCCAAATGAGTCATTCCTTTCTGCTCTTTTCTGTAGTGTCTGGGTAGAAATATTGGTGAATACTACTTTTTCACCGTTTTTTCTGTCTTCCAGAATATATGTTTTGGGAATTTCATATCCTACATACTCCGTATTTCCCTTTTTTTCGTTAATACGAAGAAATTCCCGTGTTTTTTTACTGACGGAGGTATTTTCCAAATCAAAAATTCCTATTATATTCTTTTTTGAAATGACCTTTCCCTCACCAATATGAAGAAACATATTAAAGCACCTTTTTGCCGTCTTTTATTTTTATTATATTTGCATTATCGTTAAAGTAATTTTCTATATCCGTGCAGGTTATTATAATCTGTTTTCCTTTAATTCTTGATATTAAAAATTCACGCCTTTTTTTATCAAGTTCACTTAAAATATCATCGAGAAGCATTACGGGATATTCGCCTGTTTCTTCTTTAATTATTTCCGTTTCCGAAAGTTTAAGACTTAAAATTGCAGTTCTTATCTGTCCCTGACTTGCATAATTTTTTGCAAGTTTACCGTTTATGAAAATATCTATTTCATCACGGTGTACACCTACCATACAGAAAAGATTTTCTTTCTCTTTTTCTTTGTATTCAGAAAGCTTTTCAAGGTAATTTTCCTTTAATTTCACAGACGGGTTATAAACAAGGGAAAGCTCCTCTTTTCCGCCGGAAATTTCATTTTGTATTTCCCTGGCTTTCTGATTTATTCTTTCTATATAGCTGGCGCGGAGTGTCATTATACGGCTTCCCGTTTCAGCTAATTTTTCATTCCATATGTCTAAGGTTTCATACTGTCTTGATTTTAAAAGAGCAGTTTTCTGTGCCAAAATATTTCTGTATTTTATAAGCTCTTTTATATAGTTCGGACGAAGTGGCATAATTGAACTGTCGCAGAATTTACGCCTTATCTCAGGCATTCCTTTTATAATTCCCATTTCATCGGGAGTGAAAAGAACACATATAAAATTACCGAGAAGCTGACTTGTTTTTTTTAGTTCAATCTCATTTATATATATTTCTTTTCTTTTTCCGCTTAAGAATTTTATATCACTTTCAAGCTTCCTCTGGCTGTTTTCAAAAGAAAGAGAAATTCTGGCTTCCTTTTCTCCGTCTTTTATAACCTCTTTTCCGCCTGAGCGAAAGCTTCTTCCGTATGAAAAATAATATACAGCTTCAAGTATGTTTGTTTTCCCCATACCGTTTTCACCGTGTATTATATTTACACCGTCACAAAAAGAGATATTTTCATATTCATAATTTCTGAAATTATAAAGTTCTAAATTTGAGGCTTTCATCCTATTTCAAATTCCTCATCATCTATTTTAAATATATCACCTTTATAAAGCTTTCTGCCGCGTCTCAGCTCTTTTTCGCCGTTTACGGTAACATAACCCTCCAGAATAATTTCCTTGGCGTGTGCACCGTTTTCAGCGATTCCACAGTACTTTAATGCAGAGTCAAGCTTTATATATTCTGTTGTTATTTCTATTTTTTCCATATCTTTGTCCTTTATATTCTCACGGGAAGTACCATAAACAGGCAGCTTTCGTCGTCAACGGAGTTTATAATAAGAGGATTAAAGGGAGAGTTCATCTTAAGTTCAATCTCAACACCCTCGCATCTTGAAACGGCATCGTGAAGATATTTATAGTTAAAGCCTATTTCAAGGCTTTCACCGTAATAATCACATTCTACAATGTCATTTACCTTACCGAGTACTGTCTCACAGCTTATAATAATCTTTCCGTCCTCAAATTTGAAGCGTACGCAGTTTTTGCTTACCTCATCAATAATAGGCTCCACTCTTTCAATAGCCTTTTTAAAAGCGTAACAATCGGTTTTAACAATATATTTTGATTCAGAGGGGATTGTGTTACGGTAGGAGAAAAATTCACCCTCTATAAGACGAGAAGTGATTGTAATACCCTCACCCTCTATAAGAGCATAGTTTTCGCTGAAAGCTATATTTATATCTTCTTCTTTTTTACCGCTTATAATTTTTGAAATTTCGCTCTGCGTTTTTCCGGGAATAATAAATTTTGAATCATTGTTCTCACCGGGGAGCTCCATTTTTGTGAGAGCAAGCCTGTATCCGTCAACTGCAACAACCGTAAGATTGCCATTTTCTATTTCAAAAAGTGAGCCTGTTAAAATCTTTCTTGCATTGTCAAGAGAAACCGCAAAAAGAGTTTTTCCAATTATTTCACGGAGCTTTTCGCTGGAGATTTTGATACTGCTCTTTTTTGCAATCATAGGGGGTTGAGGAAATTCATCTGCATTAAGACCAACAATCTTATAATCTGCATTCTTACAAACAATTGAAACGTTATACTTATCGTTTGTTGTAACCTCACAAACATCCTCGGGAAGCTTTCTTACAATATCACTGAGCATTTTGGAATTTAAAACAATGCTTCCCTCTTCGCTTATATTAGCAGAAATTGAAGTTTTGATTGATATTTCAAGATTATTTGAAAGAAGCGTAAGTGTACCGCCTGTTGCAGTGAGAAGTATTCCCTCAAGGTGAGGAATGGGACTTTTAACGGCAACTGCTTTTGAAACAATATTTATAGCTTCCGAAAAAGCTTTTGTATCACAGAAAAATTTCATTTTATTTTAATCCTTTCTCCTACATATAATAAATATATATACTTTATAAGTTATAGTAGAGGGTGTTGAAACTGTTAAAAAGCGTATTACTCAGTTTAGTAAAGCCATTTATGAGTGTTAATAAAATGTTTATAAAAAATAACAACTTTTTTTGTTTTTAAACACAGACTGTTAATTAACAGGAAATGTGTTAATTACTTCCCTTTATGTCATTGATAAGACCTTCAACATTGAATCTGAAAGCTTCATCATTTTCCATCATATTTGTAACTGTTTTGATTGCATATATGATAGTTGAATGGTCCTTACCTATAACAGAGCCTATTTTAGGATAAGAATAATTTGTAAGCTCTTTTATAATATACATTGAAACCTGCCTTGCAAGGGCAATTGTCTTTGTTCTCTTGTCGCTGTATATATCCTCTTTTTTAACTCCGTAGAATTTTGCACAGGTTTCAATAATATTTTCTGGAGTAATTTCGTTTTCACTCATCTTTGAATATTCGCTTAATATTTCCATAACCATATCGAGGGTTATTTCTTTATTAAGAAGAGAACGGTATGCTATAACACGGTTAAAAATTCCTTCAAGCTCACGGATATTTGAGGGAACTCTCTCTGCAATAAATTCAATTATTTCATCGGATATTATAACATTGTCATCCTGTGCCTTTTTACGGAGAATTGCCATTCTTGTTTCATAATCCGGTGGATGAATTTCACATACAAGTCCCCAACCGAAACGGCTTTTTAATCTTTCAGGAAGAGTTTTCATTTCAGCCGGAGGACGGTCGCTTGTAATTACTATCTGTCTGTTTGATTCATGAAGAGCGTTGAATGTGTGGAAAAACTCTTCCTCGGTATTTGTTTTTCCTGCAATAAACTGAATATCGTCAATAAGGAGAACATCAATATTTCTGTATTTATCACGAAATTCCTGATTTCTGTTATCCTTGATTGAATTTATAAGCTCATTTGTAAACTGTTCTGCAGTGGTAAAAAAGATATTTGCATCGGGATTATCCTTCTTTATGTAGTTACCGATAGCGTGCATAAGGTGTGTTTTTCCAAGTCCTACTCCACCGTGGAGGAAAAGAGGGTTGTAAGCATATGCAGGAACTTCTGCAACTGCAAGTGATGCACTTTGTGCAAAACGGTTTGAATTACCTACTACGAAATTGTCAAAAGTAAATTTGTCATAAACAGAAGATGGTGTAAAACTTTTCCTCTCCTCAATAATTTCACCTACTAAAAACTCAACCTCATAATTTTTGCCTGTAATTTCAGCCAATGTATTTTTTATAAGGTCATAGTAGCGTATCTGCACCATATTTTTAATAATTTCGGTTGTGACAGAAAGTCTGAATGTGGTATCGGTTTTTTGAATAGGCTTAATATCCTTAATCCAGGTGCTGTAACCTACGGGAGAAACCTCTTCCTCAAGAATAATTAAACATTCTGTCCAGATTCTCATTAAATCAGACATAATAACATTCCTTTTTTGTAAAAATTGTTAACAGGGTTGTTGATAACAGTTGTTAATAAGTTCCTTAAAAACGGAGAAAAAAGGGATAAAAGCTGTTTAAAACACAAAATTTGACGAAAAACTGTTAATAAACGCCCTATAATATAAATAAATATTTAATAAATAATAAAAATTATTATTTTAATAATCTAATATATTATAACTTATATG
>JAZRFC010000056.1:0-20381 GCA_045661145.1 Clostridia bacterium
TCCCAAGTGAGGAATCATTTATGAGAATCGGACTTTTCGGCGGTGCATTCAATCCTCCTCATAACGGGCATATGTCGGTTGCAAGATGTGCCATTAAGGAAGCAAACCTTGACAAGCTGATATTTATTCCCACGGGGAATGCACCTCATAAAGAGGAAACTCAGGTTTCCAGAGAAGACAGATATAATATGGTTTTGGAAGCGATTTCGGGCGAAGAAAAAATGTGTGTCAGTGACTATGAAATAAAGCGAAGTGAGGTTAATTACAGCGCAAATACCGTGGAGTATTTCAAGTCTCAGTATCCCGATGACGAGCTTTTTTTCATAATCGGTGATGACTCATATAATCAGCTTGAAACATGGTTTGAGCCACACCGCATTATGGCTTCCTCCACACTCCTTGTTTTCCCTAGAGAGGGTGCGGATGTAAAGGCACCTGCCGTTATGCTTCCCATGGATATTGTTGTAGCTGCATCTTCCGATATTCGTGAAAAAATAAAGATGGGAAAAGATTGCAGAAACTTATTGCCAAAAAAGGTTTTTGATTATATAATAGATAGGAATTTATACGGATTGAGGGACCTTGATTGACAGAGAACGAAATGTTAACAAAATTGAAAGCAACACAGCACGAGCGTCGCTTCAATCACACTCTTGGAGTAGTGAGTGAGGCAGAGCGTCTTGCACCAAAGTTTGGTGTTGATGTGGAAAAGGCGAAGCTTACTGCACTTTTACACGACTGTGCAAAAAATCTAGATGAAGCAACGGGTGAAAACTTTTTTGTACTGTGCCAGAAATACGGCGTAAAGCTTGACGAGTGTGCGAGAAATGAAAATGCACTTGTACACGCTTTCCTTGGTGCGGCTGTGGCTTACAAGGAATATGGAATTGAAGATAACGAAATTTTAGAGGCAATATATTACCACACTACTGCAAGGGCTAATATGACACCTCTGGAAAAGCTTATATATATTGCGGATATGACCGAGCCGGGCAGAACAATTGAGCAGGCAAAGGAAATCCGCCGACTTGTAGAAGAAAATATTGATGAAGCACTTATCTATGCAATAGGTTGCTCCATCAAGCACGTAATAAAGAAAGGGACTCTTATTCATCCCGATTCTGTACACGCACTAAACTACCTTATAGAGCATAGGAGGGCACAGAATTGACAGATATTCAGAAAGTACACAAACTAGTTGAAATTCTTGACAGTAAAAAGGGCAGAAACATTATCGCACTTGACCTTAAGGGTGCAACAATAATTGCAGATTACTTTGTAATCTGTACTGCAGGCTCTCCTGCACAGATGCACGCACTCTACGAATATGCCTGCGATGAAATGGCAAAGGCAGACTGTCCGCCCACCCGTACAGAGGGAATGAAAAACCCCGATTGGGCACTTGTTGATTTTGACGGAGTAATGCTTCACATTTTCAGTACACAGATGCGCGATTTCTACGGACTTGACAATCTGTGGGCAGAAGCAGAAAAAATAGATATTGATACAACCGATGAAGTTTGATACGGAAAGGATTGAAAACCATGGAATATAATTTTAAACAGATTGAACAGAAATGGCAGAAATATTGGGATGACAATAAATCATTTGAAGCAAAAAATAATTCCGATAAGCCTAAATTTTATGCCCTTGTAGAATTTCCGTATCCATCGGGAAGCGGTATGCATGTAGGTCATATCAAGGCATACTCAGGACTTGAAGTTGTTTCCCGTAAGAGAAGACTTGAGGGTTATAATGTTCTTTTCCCCATTGGCTTTGACGCATACGGTCTTCCTACTGAAAACACAGCAATAAAGACGGGCGTTCATCCCAGAACTGTTACCGATAACAATATTGTAAAATTCACAAGTCAGCTGAAGAGAGTTGGTTTCTCCTTTGATTGGTCAAGAGTTATTGATACAACTGACGAGGGCTACTATAAGTGGACTCAGTGGATTTTCCTCAAAATGTTTGAAAACGGACTTGTTTTCCGTGATACAACACTTGTAAACTACTGCCCCAGCTGTAAGGTTGTTCTTTCAAATGAGGACTCTCAGGGGGGAAAGTGTGACATCTGCCACAGCGATATTGTGCAGAAGACAAAGGAAGTTTGGTATTTAAGAATTACAGAATATGCCGACAAGCTTCTTCAGGGACTCCGGGAAGTAGATTATCTTCCCAATGTAGTTCTTCAGCAGAAGAATTGGATAGGTAAGAGTGAGGGTGCTTTTGTTAATTTCTCTATTAAGGAAAATGATGAAAAGCTCCGCGTATATACAACACGTCCCGACACACTTTACGGTGTAACATTTATGGTTATTGCTCCCGAGCATCCCATAATTGAAAAATATAAGGATTCCATAAAGAATTTTGACGAGCTTGAAGCGTACAAGAAAGAATGTGCTAAGAAGAGCGAGTTCGAGCGTACACAGCTTGTAAAAGATAAAACAGGTGTAAGAATAGACGGCATTACAGCAATTAATCCCATTACCGAAAAGGAAATCCCCGTATATATTTCCGACTATGTAATGATGGGCTATGGTACAGGTGGAATTATGGCTGTACCTGCACACGACACCCGTGACTACGACTTTGCAAAGAAGTTCGGTATAGATATTATCGAGGTTATTAAGGGCGGAGATATTTCCAAGGAAGCTTATACAGGCGACGGTGAAATGGTTAACTCCGGCATTCTTGACGGTATAAAGACCAAGCAGGAAGCAATCGCTAAGATGCTTGAAGTTCTGGCTCAAAAAGGCTGTGGCGAAAAGGGTATACAGTACAAGATGAAGGATTGGGCATTTAACCGCCAGAGATATTGGGGAGAGCCTATTCCGATTGTACATTGTCCCGAATGCGGTATGGTTGCTGTTCCTTATGAAGAGCTTCCCTTAAGACTTCCTCCCGTGGATAATTTCGAGCCTGGCTCCGACGGTGAAAGTCCCCTTGCAAAGATTGAATCTTTCGTAAACTGCCGCTGTCCCAAGTGCGGCGGAAAAGCAAGAAGAGAAACCGATACAATGCCTCAGTGGGCAGGTTCCTCATGGTATTTCCTCCGTTACTGTGACCCCAACAATGATAAGGAATTTGCATCACAGGAAACACTTAAATATTGGATGAATGTTGATTGGTATAACGGTGGTATGGAGCATGTTACAAGACATATGATTTACTCCCGTTTCTGGCACAAGTTCCTCTATGACCTCGGTCTTGTTCCCACAGCAGAGCCTTATGCAAAGAGAACAGCTCAGGGACTTATCTTAGGGCCTGACGGTGATAAGATGAGTAAGAGTAAGGGTAACGTTGTTGACCCCAACGACGTTGTAGATGTATACGGTGCAGATGTTCTCCGTGCATATGTTCTCTTTATGGGTGACTATGAGCAGGCAGCTCCCTGGAACGAAAGCAGTATGAAAGGCTGTAAGAGATTCCTTGACCGTGTATGGGAGCTTCATAATATGCTTGTTGACGGTGACAGCTACCGTGATGAGCTTGTGAGTGCTATGCACAAGACCATCAAGAAGGTTTCAAACGATATTGAAAGTATGAAGTTCAATACTGCCATTGCGGCACTTATGACTCTTGTAAACAAGATTTATGAGGTTGGCAGCATAAACAAGGCAGAGTATAAGACACTTCTTACACTTCTCAATCCCTTTGCTCCTCATATGACAGAAGAGCTTTACTCAGAGCTTTTCGGAGAAATTCTTTCAAACGGCACATGGGTTTCCTATGATGAAGCTCTCTGCGTTGATTCCACTATTGAGATTGTTGTTCAGCTCAATGGCAGAGTAAAGGCAAAGATGGTTGTAGATGCAAACATCAGCCGTGAGGATATGGAAAAAGCAGCAATGGAAAACGAAGAGGTAAAGGCTCTTATCGGAAACATGACTATTGTAAAGGTAATTGCAGTTCCCGGTAAGCTTGTAAATATCGTTGTAAAGTAAAGGATTGATATTATGAACTTTAAAAGTACACGTGATAACAGTATAAGTGTTAAGAGTGCGGAAGCTATTGCTAAAGGACTTTCTCCAGAGGGCGGTCTTTTTATCCCCGAAAGCATTCCTGCAGTATCACTTAACAATATTAAATATATGGCAGATATGACATACACTCAGCGTGCAAATGAAATTCTGGGAAGATTTCTCACTGACTTTACTGAGGATGAACTCCAGAAATGCATTTCTGCCGCATATACAAAAGAAAAATTTGAGACAAACAACATTGCTCCCGTTTATAAAATGAACGATTCTCAGTATATATTGGAGCTTTGGCACGGACCCACCTGTGCATTCAAGGATATGGCACTTCAGATTCTCCCTCATCTTCTCACAACATCCGTAAAGAAGCTTGGTATAGACCGTGAAACCGTAATTCTTGTTGCTACAAGCGGTGATACGGGAAAAGCAGCTCTTGAAGGCTTCAAGGATGTTCCCGGAACGAAGATTATCGTGTTCTATCCCGACGAAGGTGTAAGCCAGATTCAACGTCTTCAGATGTGTACTCAGGAAGGTAAAAATGTATTTGTAAGTGCAGTTAACGGAAATTTTGACGATGCACAAAGCGGCGTTAAGGTAATCTTTACTGATAAAGAATATGAAAATGAGCTTCTTTCATCAAAGAAAGCTCTTTCCTCAGCCAACTCTATTAATTGGGGCAGACTTGTTCCTCAGATTGTATACTATTTCTCTGCTTATTGTGATATGGTTAAGGCTGAAGAAATAAGCGTAGGTGATGAGGTTAATATCTGTGTTCCCACAGGTAATTTCGGTAATATTTTAGCCGCTTACTATGCAAAGAGAATGGGACTTCCCGTAAAGAAGCTTATCTGTGCTTCCAACAAAAATAATGTTCTTACTGACTTTATTGAAACGGGTGTATATGACCGTAATCGTGACTTCTTCGTAACTACATCCCCCTCAATGGATATACTGATTTCTTCCAACCTTGAAAGACTTCTGTATATTGTTTCGGGCGGAAATGCAGAATTGGTAAACGGTTATATGGCAGAGCTTAAGGAAAACGGAAAATATACCGTAACCGACGAAATTAAGAAAGAAATCAGCGACAATTTCTGCGGCGGCTTTGCCGATGATAATATGTGTGCTGACACAATCAAGGAAACTTATGAAAAGTTTGGTTATGTAACAGACACACACACTGCAGTAGCAGTAGCTGTTCACAACGCTTATGTTGAGAAAACCGGTGATAACACCAAGACAATTATCGCATCAACAGCAAGTCCTTTCAAGTTCAATGGTGCAGTTCTCAGCGCTCTTCAGGGTGAAGAACAGATTGCAGAGCTTGACGAGTTCAGACTCCTTGAGAAGCTTGCAAAGGATTATGAACTTCGTGTACCCTCATCTTTGGCATCACTTGAAGAAAAAGAGGTTCGCTTTGAGGTTGTATGTGACAAGAACCAGATGAAAGCCGTTGTAAACGAATTTCTTAAGAACTAATAAAAAAGGCTGATGCATTTATTAAACCATTAACTTAAAAACAATTGTACAGTGCGAGCTGTTCCCTTGTAATGGTAATGCATCAGCCTTTTTCGTTTAATACGCAAAATCATACAGACCATCGTTGCTATGATTTTGCATTAGTACTGTTAGTTACAGCACTCTCTTTTGGAAAAGGTTTCGCAACCTGTTTCCGATACGTTGTTTGCAGACTTACCGCCAACCATGATGTGCTCAGCCATACATTCGTTATCGGTATTATGATGCACGCAGTTTTCAACAACGCATTTTACGCCGCCTAAGGGCCTGTCTGAGTTGTTACAAGACATCTTAATCACTCCTGACTTAATTTGTAAGACGTAGAAATTAAAAATGTAAAATCAAATTCAATTTCAAAGCTTACGACATTATTTTGTGCGGCAATAAAATTTATATTCGGAGAAAATTATGGCAATTTTTGCGCTTAGTGACCTTCATCTTCCGCTGGGAATTGATAAGCCAATGGACATATTCGGCGTAAGATGGGATAATTATGTTGAGAAAATTGAATATGAGTGGAAGAAAAATGTATCAGAGGAAGATTTTGTTATTATAAACGGAGATTTCAGCTGGGCGACATATCTTACGGAGGCTTTGAAAGATTTTCAGTTTATAGAAGCTCTTCCCGGTAAAAAGCTTATTTCCAAGGGAAACCACGATTATTGGTGGGAAACCATTACCAAAATGAATGCTTTTTTAGAGGAAAACGATATTAAAAGCGTGACGTTTATGCAAAACAATGCAGTTTTATGTGACGGTGTAGCAGTTTGCGGAGCAAAGGGATGGATTTCTCCCGGTGATAAGGCATTTAAAAAAGAGGATGAGAAATTCTACCGCAGGGAACTCATAAGATTGGAAGCATCACTTAAAGCTGCAGCAGAACTGTCCGATACCATAATTGCAGCACTTCATTATCCGCCCGATGAGGTATATTCTGATGTGATGAAAAAGTATAATGTGTATAAGTGCGTATTCGGGCATTTACACGGAAAAAGGGCAGAGGATTATCGGTGTAACAACCAAAATTATGCCCTTGTATCAGCCGATTTTCTCGAATTTTCACCAATTCGCATAATTTAATGGGAAATATTGAAAAAACACTTGCAAAATCAGGTAAAATATGATATAAATATGATTTGATGTGGGCGTTATGTTTATATACATAATTCAGCTCTGAACAATAGGAGGAAACAAGTATGAAGGTATTGAAAGTTGAACAGCGCGAAGACAAGAGAATGTATCTTGAAATCGAGATTGACAGCGCAAGGTTTGAAGAAGCTATGGAAAGAAGCTACAAGAAGAATGTTAAGCAGATTAACATTCCCGGCTTCAGAAAGGGTAAGGCACCCAGAAAAATTATTGAAAAATACTACACTGAGGCAATTTTCTACGATGATGCGATTAACTTTGCAGTGCCCGGTGCATATGATAAAGCAGTAGAAGAAAGCGGTATTGAGCCTGTTGAAATGCCTGAAATTGACATTGTTAAGCTTGAAAAGGGCGAAAACTTCATTTTCAGCGCACTTGTAACAGTTCGTCCCGAAGTTACTCTTGGCGATTACAAGGGTATAACTGCGGAAAAAGATGTCAATACTGTAACAGATGACGAAGTAGATGCAGAAATCAAGAGAATGCAGGACAACGCTGCAAGCGTTTCTACTATTACAGAAGGTACTATCGAAATGGGCGACAAGGTTGACCTCAACTTTGAAGGCTTTGTTGGCGATGTTGCTTTTGAAGGCGGCAAGGGTGAGAACTATGCTCTTGTACTCGGTTCAAACAGCTTTATCCCCGGTTTCGAGGAGCAGATTGCAGGAAAGACAATCGGTGAAGATTTCGATGTTAACGTAACATTCCCCGAAGATTACCATGCAGAAGAGCTTAAGGGCAAGGCTGCTGTTTTCAAGTGTAAGGTTAACTCTGTTGAGAAGAAGAACCTTCCCGAGCTTGATGATGAATTTGCAAAGGATGTAAGCGAATTCGATACACTCGACGAGCTCAAGGCTGATGCAAAGGCTAAGCTCCAGGAAAGAAAAGATAACGAAGCGCAGCGTAAGTTTGAAGATGCAGTTATCGACATTGCTGTTGATAATGCAACTGTTGATGTTCCCAAGTGCATGGTTGACCAGCAGATTGAAAATCAGATTCAGGATATTTCTTACAGACTTCAGAGTCAGGGTATGCCCCTTGAACAGTATCTTCAGTTTACAGGTATGACAATGGATGCTCTTCGTGAACAGCTCAAGGAAACTGCTGAAAAAGCAGTTAAGAGCCAGCTCGTTCTTGCTGAAATTGCAAAGGCTGAAAACATCGAAGTTTCTGACGAAGATGTAGATGCAGAGTTCCAGAAAATGGCTGATATGTACGGTATGGAAGTAGAAAAGGTTAAAGAACTTATGGGTGCAAACCTTGAAGCTCTTAAGGCTGACCTCAAGACTCAGAAGACCGTTAAGGCTATCGTAGATACTGCAAAGGCAGGTAAGGCAAAGAAAACTGCAGCTAAGAAGCCTGCTGCTAAGAAAGAGGAAGCAACAGAGGAAAAGAAGCCCGCAGCAAAGAAGACAACCACAAAGAAAGCTGCTGACGGCGAAGAGAAGAAGCCTGCTGCTAAGAAAACAACAACAGCAAAGAAAACTACAACTGCAGCAAAGAAAACAACCACAACAAAGAAAACTGCAGCAAAGAAAGACGCTGAATAATTCAAAAGATAACAAAAATTTAAAAGAGGAGGATGCAAGATGAGTTTAGTTCCATACGTTATAGAACAGACAGGACAGGGCGAAAGATCCTACGACATTTTCTCAAGACTTTTAAAGGACAGAATCATTTTCTTCGGTGACGAGGTTAATGACCAGACAGCAAGTATTATTGTTGCCCAGATGCTTTTCCTTGAAAGTGAAGACCCCGACAAGGATATTATGCTTTACATCAACAGCCCCGGCGGAAGCATTACAGCCGGCATGGCAATTTATGATACAATGAATTACATCAAGTGCGATGTTTCGACAATCTGTGTAGGTATGGCAGCTAGTATGGGAGCATTTCTTCTTTCAGCCGGTGCCAAGGGCAAACGACTTGCACTTCCCAACAGTGAAATTATGATTCATCAGCCTTTGGGCGGAATGCAGGGTCAGGCAACGGATATAAAGATTCATGCAGACAGAATTATTCGTATGAAGGATAAATTAAATACTATCCTCAGCGAAAACACAGGCCGTCCTTTGGAAGAAATTGTTCGCGATACAGAGCGTGACAATTTTATGAGTGCTCAGGAAGCTCTCGACTATGGCTTGATTGATAAAATAATTACTGCAAGATAAACCGAAAGGGCTACGCCTATGCGTAGCCTTTTCAAAGTTTATTATGAATTTGAGAGGAATGATATAATTTGCCTAAGAATGAAGAAAAGCAGATAAGATGTTCATTCTGCGGAAAGACTCAGGAGGAAGTAACAAGGCTTATTTCCGGTCCGGGAGTATATATTTGTGATGAATGTATTGAACTGTGTTTTGAACTTCTTGACAGTGAGATGGGGGACTACGCTCCAGGGGATGAATTGGGAGAAGAATTGATTAACATTGAAAAGGTTCCCACTCCTGCAGAAATCAAGGCGGTTCTTGATGATTATGTAATCGGTCAGGAAAAGGCAAAGAGAAGCCTTGCAGTTGCAGTATATAACCACTACAAGCGTATCAATTCCAAAATTGATACAGAGGGCGTAGATTTGCAGAAGAGTAATATCCTTATGATAGGACCTACCGGTAGCGGTAAAACTCTTCTTGCACAGACTCTTGCAAAGGTGCTTCAGGTACCTTTTGCAATTGCCGATGCAACAAGCCTTACAGAGGCAGGCTATGTTGGTGAAGATGTTGAAAACATACTCTTAAAGCTTATACAGGCGGCAGATTACGACATTAAGAAAGCAGAACGCGGTATAATCTATATAGACGAAATCGACAAGATTACCAAGAAAAGCGAAAACGTATCCATCACCCGTGATGTAAGCGGTGAGGGAGTACAGCAGGCACTTTTAAAGATTCTTGAGGGTACAGTTGCTTCCGTTCCTCCTCAGGGCGGCAGAAAGCATCCCCATCAGGAGCTTTTGCAGATAGATACTACCAATATTCTCTTTATATGCGGCGGTGCATTCTCAGGACTTGACAAGATAATCGAAAAGCGTGTCGGTAAGCAGGGAGTAGGCTTCGGTGCAGAGGTAAAGAGCAAGCATAAGAGCAATGTAGGCGAGTCCTTTAAAAAGGTAGAGCCGCAGGACCTTTTGAAATTTGGTCTTATTCCCGAATTTGTAGGCCGTGTCCCCGTTGTGGTAACATTGGAACAGCTTGACGAAGAAGCACTTAAAATGATTCTTACAGAGCCGAAGAATGCTCTTATAAAACAGTATAAAAAGCTTTTTGAAATGGACGGTGTAGAACTTGAAATAAAGGAAGATGCACTTACTTTCATTGCTAAAAAAGCAATTGAGAGGGATACGGGGGCAAGAGGACTCCGTGCAATCGTAGAGAGTGCCCTTTCTGACGCTATGTATGAAATCCCTTCCGACAAGGACATCAAAAAAGCCGTATTTACAAAGGACGTTTTTGAAGGAACGGCAACACCCGAACTAGTAAAGAAGAAAAAGAAAGTTCAGGAAGAAACAGAAGAAATAGCTTAAAAAACAGCCGACACATATAGGTGATACAAATGACTTATAAAACAACCCAAAAATGCTGTTACATCGGCTATGTAATACAAGCAATATCAATAAATTTCCTGCCGCTTTTGTTTGTTATGTTTCAGAACATATACAATCTCAGTTATGCTCTGATAGGGACTCTGGTTGCGGTGAATTTTCTTACTCAGCTTTGTGTTGATATATTCTCAGTATTCTTTCTTGATAAAATCGGATACAGAAAATCAGCCGTAATATCACAGTTTTGTTGCACTGCAGGTTTTGTGCTAATTACAATTTTACCGGAAATTATGCCCCCTTATCTGGGACTATGTGCAGGCGTTATAATCTACTCAATAGGTGCAGGTCTTATAGAAGTGGTTATAAATCCCATTGTGGCAGGACTTCCCGAGGAGTGCGGCGGAAATTTTGTGCTGACACATTCCTTTTATTCATGGGGACAGCTTGCGGTTGTTCTTCTTACCACGATAGCACTGAAATTCCTCGGTGAAGCTTCGTGGAAATATATAGCCGTTTTCTGGGCGTTGATTCCCCTTTTAAACGGACTTTTATTTATCAAAACCCCCATTACTCCTCCTGCAACAAAAGAGGAGAGAAGAAGCGTTTCAGGGCTTTTTAAAAGCAAGACATTTGTTTCAATTCTCATTCTTATGATTTGTGCAGGGGGGAGCGAGCTTGCTATGGCACAATGGGCATCAACCTTTGCCCAGAATGCCTTGGGAATTGATAAAATCCTCGGTGATTTGTTAGGCCCATGTCTTTTTGCTTTCTTTATGGGAATCGGAAGAGTGTTGTACGGTCTTATGGAAAACAAAATGAATTTCAGAAAATTTTCAATTTTCAGCTGTGTGCTGTGTGCAGTATGCTATCTGATGACGGCTGTTTCCAGAAATCCCGTAATTTCTCTCGCAGGATGTTCTCTCTGCGGATTTGCTATCAGTATCCTTTGGCCCGGTACTGTTGAAATTGCTGCAAAGAAAATCCCTGATGGCGGAGGTGCAATGTACAGTGCAGTAGCCATTTTCGGGGATATAGGATGTTCAGTTGCACCGTTTTTGACAGGTCTTGTGGCAACGGAAAACTCCCTGAGAGCAGGAATGTTGATAAATATAATTTATCCCATAGCGTTTATCTTAATAATAGGAAAGCTTATAAAAAAATAGCTATCTCGATGAGATAACTATTTTTTTTCAATGAAATTTATATTTTCTATTCCTGAAAATCCTGATGAAATCTTAACCAGTTTTTCTTTTACTCTTTTAAACTCATTTCCTGAAAGGGGAGTGGGCTGATAATTGTTTCTATGATTTTCTGATGATATAGAACAGGGGATAACGGAAACATTCTCTTTTGGAATAAGGGTATTTCCCTCAAAAAGAAATGTTTGCCTGAAAATCATCGTATCCTTGTCTGCAGGATTTTTGTTTCCTCCAAAACAGAAATTACCCAGACTGTAAACTATGTATTTTTCTTTATATTTTTCAATACCCTGAAGCACATGGGGATGATGCCCAAGTACAAGGTCAACACCGTTATCAATTGCACTGTGGGCCAGATTAATCTGGTATTCCTCGGGAATAAGAGAACGCTCAACGCCCCAATGGAAACTTGCAATAATAAGGTCAGGATTTTCTTTTTTTACTTTTTCAAGTGTTTTTAAAAAGTTTGCGGTGTGCTCTGGATTTTGGTTGTTTGTACCCAAAAGACCTATTTTTATCCCGTTGATTTCAGTAATGGCATAATTACCGCCCTCAAACCAGACAACACCGTTTTCTGTCATAGTATCCTTTGTATCGGAGAGTGCAATTTCACCGTAATCTCTTGTGTGATTGTTAGCAAGATTTACCGCCTCAACAGAGGAGGACGTGATAACATTTACATAATCAGGATGTCCGCGGAAAGCAAATTCCTTATCGGCACGTGTTCCATTAAGGGAAAGAGTGCCCTCAAAATTAACAATTGTTAAATCATCCTGCTCAAATATTTCTGCTACATTTTTAAGAAAATGTGAGTAGTTTTGGGAAACTGCATTTACTTCGTTTTCAAAGCTTCCGCTACCGAGGGAATTAATGTCAGTACCCAATGTGCAGTCACCTGCAGCACTGACAGTGACAGCTACATAATCACTCTTCAAATCCTCTGCACTGTAAACGGTTTCAAGCTCTTTCTTTTCTATTATGTAATTTGTAGTCTGACACCCTAAAATACCAAGCAGAAGCAAGGTGCATAAGAATATAGAAAACTTCTTCATAGCTTGTATCCTTTTGAAATAATTTATATAGAATATATATGAATATATTATAGCCTATATGAAAAAAATTGTCAAATGTATAGTTTGCACATAAGAACAGACACATCAAACTGATGTGTCTGTTCTTATTAATATTTTTTTGTTAAAAGTGAGTGTTCGGTATTTCGTATTGATTCTAAAGCATCCATGGAACGGTTACATACAATATAAAAATATAAAGTATCAATGATAGCAAGTTGTGCAATTCGTGAATTAAGCGCAAGTACGTTATATTGTGTTTCATTTGATGACGTGGACAGTACAATATCACTTTGTTTTAAGATAGGAGATTTGCCGCTGTTGGTTATAGCAATTGTTGTTGCGTTATGTTCTTTGGCTATTTTCAGAGCCTCAACAACATCTTTTGATGAACCTGAATGTGAAATTCCTATTGCAATATCATTTGCCTTTAAGTGTGACGCAGCAATAACCTGCATGTGGTTATCTGTGTAGGCGATAGCATTTAATCCTGAACGCATAAATTTATGACTTGCATCAATCGCAATAGCAGATGAATTCCCAAGGCCGAATATTACAATTTTATCAGCCTTGCAAATTTTTTCAGCCGCCTCACCAAGCAATTCTTCTTTTAATGAACTTTTTGTTTTCTCTAAAGAAAGGTAAATGTCGTTACAAACCTTTTGATAAATTTCAAATGCCGAATCTTGAGAGGTAATATGAGTGCTTACAGGAGAACCACCGTTTTCAGAGGCAAGGGAAAATTTTAATTCCTGAAATCCGTTGAGTCCCAGCCTTTTCGCAAATCTTACTATCGTTGCTTCTCCGCAGTTACATTGCTCTGCTAACTCTACTATTGATAAGGAAATAATTTTTCCCGAATTTTCAAAAATCCAATCTGCAATTTTTTTTTCAGCTTTTCCCATTTTATCATATAGTAATTTTATTTGTAGAGATATTCTATTCATTTTGTACCTCGTTTGAAAAAATTCGCGTATTTATTGTATAACAATTACAATATAATGTCAAATAAAAAAATTTTTTTCACTTTTCCTATTGAAAATATTTTCGGAATATGATACAATTTAAAACTGTAAAGGGTTGGAAATGAAAAAAATTTCAAATTATAAGTTGAAAAATCAATAGAATAAATATAATATAAAGGAGAAGAAATATGACAGACTTTTTATTTGATGTGATTGCAACCGACCTTCAGGATGCACTCGGCAGAGAAAATTGTTCCACAAGAACAATTGACAAGCTTACCCACAGCGTTGACTACTTCTGGCTTTCCAGAATGTGGGCAGACCGTGGACTTCGTATGCCTGAGGGTGACTTTATCGTTGCTCCCAAGGATGCAAAGGAGGTTTCCGCAGTACTTAAAATCGCGAACTACTACAAAATCCCCGTTACAACATGGGGTGCAGGTGGCGGTACTCAGGGTGGTGCTATTCCCGTTTGCGGCGGTATCGTTCTTGATACAAAGAGAATGAACAAAATCTACGACGTAAACGAGCAGGGTATGTACATAGAATGCGGCACCGGTGCTATCTATAAGCATATTGAATGGGCTGCAAACGAAAAGGGTTATGCAACAATGCATTATCCCTCATCACTTACTTGCTCAACAGTAGGCGGATTCCTTGCACATCGTGGTATCGGTGTTTCATCTACAAAGTATGGCAAGATTGACGATATGGTGCTTCAGATGGAGGTTGTTCTTCCCAATGGTGATATTATTGAAACTTCACCTGCTCCCAAGCATGCAGCAGGTCCTGACCTTAACCAGATTTTCATTGGTTCAGAAGGTACACTCGGTGTTATGACAAAGGCGCAGATGAGAATTTACGAGCAGCCCGAATCCCGTCAATTCCGTGGATTCCTGTTCCACAATATGACAGATGCATTCAATGCAGGTCGCGAGCTTCTTCAAAAGTTCAAGCCCTCAGTTATGCGTCTTTATGACGAAGCTGAAACAGCATCTCTCATCAAGAAGATTGTCGGCGTTGAAAAGAAGGGCGCATTTATGAACATCGCAATTGAGGGTGTCAAGGAAATGGCAGACCTTGAAATGAAGATTCTTCTTGAAACTTTTGGTAAATACGGTGCAGAAGACCTTGGCAGTGAATACGGTGAAAAGTGGTGGAAGGAAAAGATTACATTCTTCTATCCCGGCCATATGATGGATATTCCTCAGTGCTTCGGTACAATGGATACAATCGCTCCTTATGATAAGATTGAAAACATCTACTGGAAGATGAAAGAAGCTATCGAAACAAACTTCCCCCAGGCAAAGTTCATCGCACACTTCTCACATTGGTATGAATGGGGTTGTATGATTTACGACCGTTTCATTGTTGACGGTGATAAAGTTCCGCAGGATCCTCACGAAGCTTTCAGACTTCATCAGGCAATCTGGAACTGCGGTGTAAGAACAGCTCTCGCTAACGGCGGTGTTGTAAATGACCATCACGGCGTAGGTATTAAGCTCGGCAGACTCATGAAAGAGCAGTATGGTCCCGCAATGCAGGTATTTGAAGGCATAAAGAAACAGCTTGATCCCAACGGTATTATGAATCCGTTCAAGCTTGGATTATAAGGGGAGGTAAGAGATATGCAATTCACACAGAAATCACAAGAACATATAGACTCCTGCCGTTTCTGCTGGATGTGTCACCATGTGTGCCCCATCGGAAATGCAACAGGACTTGAAAGAAATACAGCAAGAGCAAGAGCACTTGGACTTTCTCTTGTAATGCGCGACGCTATTGAATATTCCGATGACATTATAAACAACGTTTACGAATGCTCTCTTTGCGGCGGTTGTATGACAGACTGCGTAACAGGTTGGGATCCCGTTATGTTCACAAAGGAAGCTCGTCTTGGTGCAGCTCTTGACGGAAAACTTCCCGAATATGTTATGACAATGCTCCAGAATCTTGCTGAAAAAGGTAACATTTACGGTGCAGACAAGAACGAAAATATCCCTGAAATCACAGGCGGCGACATTCTCTTCTTCCTCGGTGAAGATGTAAGAGCAAAGGATTGCGCTAAAACTGCAGTAGAACTTCTTAAAAAGGCCGGTGTAGAATTTACACTCCTTAAGGATGAACCCAACAGCGGTTACTCAATGGATTTCCTTATCGGTGCGGCAGCTGAAACAAAGGCTGTTATGGAAAACTGTGCAGCTGTTCTTAATGACTATAAGAAAGTTGTTTGCTACGACCCCGCTGATGCGAAGGTTATGAAGCGTGAATATAAGGAATGGGGAATAGACCTTAAGGCAGAAGTTGTTACATTCACTCAGTTCCTTGCTGAACTTATAAAAGATGGAAAACTTAACGTAAAGAAGTGTGGAAAGGTATTTACTCCTCAGGATAGTCCTATCCTTGCAAGAGATCTTGAAGAAACAGCTCCTATCCGCGAAATTCTTTCAGCTTGTGGTGAAATTCGCGAAATGCTTCTTAATAAGGAATATACAATGCTTGCAGGTAACCTTATCATGAACGAATATATGCCTGCAGTAATTGAAAAAGTTGCAGAAAACAGATGGATTAATGCAAAGAATATGGATGCAGAAACAATTGTTACTGCAAGTGTTGCAGACTTTGTTATGCTTTCAAAGACAAAGCCCGAAGGAATTGCTCTCAAGAAAATCGAGGAGGTTGTAGCAGAATGCTTGTAAGCTTAAAAGACATTATAGATTTAGCCGAAAAAGGAAACTTCGCCATCCCTGCATTCAATGTATATAATACAGAAACTGTAATGGGCGTTGTAAAAGCAGCGGAAGAGCTTCGTGCTCCTATCATTATCCAGGTTTATCCCAGACTTCTCAATGAAGAGGTTGGATATTATCTTTGTCCTGCAATTGTTGCAGCTGCAAGAAAAGCAACGGTTCCTGTGTGCTTCCATCTCGACCACGGTGCAACAGAGCTTGAAGTTCAGAAAGCACTTCGTTGGGGTGCAACAGGCATAATGTATGATGGTAGTATTCATTCCTTTGATGAAAATGTTTCTAACACTAAACATATTGTAGAAATCTGTGATTCGATAGATGTTACCGTAGAAGGCGAACTCGGTCATGTAGGAAGCGTTAATGACGAGACTATGGACGACTTTACAGACCCCGACGAAGCTGCAGAATTCGTAAAGAAAACAGGTGTAACCTGCCTTGCTGTCCTTATTGGTAATGCTCACGGTCACTACAAGAAACCTCCGAAGCTTGACATCGAAAGAGTAAAAGCTATAAGAGAGGCAACAGGTGGAATACCGCTTGTTCTTCACGGTGGAAGCGGTATTCCGGACGAAGAAGTTAAAGCCGCAGTAAGAGCAGGTGTTCGTAAGATGAATATCGGTACAGATGTATGCTGTGCTTTTGCAGAGGGTACAAAAGAAATTCTTGATGACCCAAACAGAAGTCTTGCTGTTGATATATTTATGAAGAATCCTATTGAAACTGTTAAGAAGATGGCTATTTCTAAAATTAAGCTTTTGGAAGCAGATGGAAAGGCATGATATTATGACTAATATTGTAGGAATAGGTGCAAATGTCTGCGATACACTTTTAACTGTTCCGTTTTTCCCAAAAGAAGATACTAAACTTAAAGCCTCCGCCACTGTACAAAGTGGCGGGGGTCCTTGTGCTACAGGGCTTGTTGCAGCGGCAAAGCTTGGTGCAAGTTGTGCTTATATAGGTAATCTTACAGATGACGGTGCAGGTGTTTTCCTTAAAGGAGATTTTGAGAAATACGGTGTTTCTACCGAGCTTACAGAACTTAAAAAGGGGTACATTTCCTTTGCTTCAACAATTCTTCTTTCAGAGGAAACCGCATCAAGGACTTGTGTTTTTGACAGAGGTAATATCCCGCCAACAGAACTTACTGAACCAAGAAAAAAAGCTGTTGCTGATGCGGAAATACTTATGGTTGACGGCAATGATCTTGCCGCGGCCATTGAGGCAGCCAAGATAGCGCAAGAGAACGGCACTAAAGTGCTCTACGATGCAGGCGGACTTTATGAAGGAATAGAGGAGCTTTTAAAACTCACAGATATAATGATTCCGTCGGAGGAATTTGCATTAGGTCACACGAAATGTGACAATGTAGAAGATGCCGCAAAAAAGCTTTTTGAATTATATTCTCCCGAAGTTCTTGTTATAACACAAGGTAAAAACGGCGGAATTATTTATGACGGAAAAGATATTAAGAAATATTCGGCATTTTTAGTCGATGCAGTTGATTCTAACGGAAGCGGCGATGTCTTTCACGGAGCATATGCATTCTCATTGGTAAAAGGTTATGATTATGAAAAGAGTGCAATTTTCTCAAGTGCCGTTTCGGCAATAAAGTGTACCGGAGTTGGAGCCAGAGAAAGTGTTCCTGATTTTAACACTGTAAGAAAATTCTTAAAGGAGAATAATTATGAACTTTAAAAAATCATACAAAAGTACAAACGGATATACTAAAATTTGTAAAATTGGTGAATCAACATTAAAAAAATTAGAGTTTGGTATCATTGAACTAAAATCAAGGGACTCCCTTGATTTTTACACAGAAGACAAAGAAACTGCATTCATTATGCTTGAAGGCCATTGTAATGTAACTTTTGATGGAACTATTTGGGAAAATATTGGAAACAGAAATAATGTTTTCGAAAACCGCAAGGCAGAAAGCTTCTATATGCCGATAGAACAGAACCTGACAATTACAGCGATTGATGATATCAAAATTGCAGTTTGTGCAACTCCTTTGAACGAAAAGACAGAGCCTCAGGTGCTTCGTGAAGACCATGTTGTTCTGAAACTTTTAGGAGAACAGCCCTATCAGAGAGAAACCAGCTTCATAATTGATGGTAATTCAAATGCAAAAGTTCTTACTATAGGTGAAGCATACTGTACTGAAGGTAACTGGGCAGGATTCCCTCCTCACAAGCATGATGTTAATAATATGCCCACAGAGTGTATCGCGGAAGAAATTTATTATTTCCTTTTCGATCCCAAGCAGGGTTTTGCAGTACAGTGCCTCTATACAGCAGACGGAAGTGTTGATGAAGCATATCGTGTTAAGAACGACGAACTTGTTGAATTCCCTTACGGATACCATACAACAGTTTCCACACCCGGGTACAAGACATACTTCCTTTGGTTGATGGCTGGTGATTATCAGGGCTTTAACAGAAGTAGTGATCCTGACCACGCGTGGATTGAAAACAGATAATCGGAGAAACGATATGAAATATCTTTTAGGAATAGACTTTGGTGGCGGTGCTTCAAAAGCAACACTTCTCTCTGAAAAAGGGGAAATTTGTGCTACTGGTACAACTGAATATCCTACAGACTATCCAAGACCGGGTTATGCAGAGCAGAATCCCCAGCTGTGGGTTGATGCGACCTGCAAAAATATTGCTACAGTCCTTAACAAAAGTGGCGTATCAGCAAAGGATATTGTGGCGATTTCTCTTGATGCCGCAACACATACTGCGGTAATTATGGATGAAAACTTTCAGGTAATACGCCCTGCAATTTACTGGACAGATACCAGAAGCAAGGAAGAGGTAAAGTTCCTTCGTGAGAATTATGCAGAAATCATCGACAAGCAGGTCCTTCATAAACCCGATACAATATGGTCACTTCCCGAGCTTTTGTGGATAAAAAATAATGAACCTGAAAACTGGGCGAGAGTAAGAAAAATTATGTTTGCAAAGGACTTTGTAAGGCATTTCTTTACAGGGGACTATGTAACAGATTTCATAGAAGCAGAAGGTAGTATGATGTTCGATATCAATACTATGCAGTGGAGCCGCGAGCTTTGCGGTGTTCTTGATCTTGATGTTGATATGATGCCCGAAATAGTAAAGCCTACCGATATCGTAGGAAATATTACTGAAAAAGCGGCAGAAATTACAGGTCTTTGCGCAGGTACACCCGTGCTTTGCGGTACAACTGATACCGTTATGGAAGTGTTTGCTTCGGGTGCGGTAAGTAAGGGTCAAATGACATTGAAACTTGCAACTGCAGGCAGAATATGCGTTGTGACTGACAAGCCATACCCTGACGTAAATCTTATTAACTACTCACACATAGTTGACGGAATGTTCTATCCGGGAACAGCTACAAAGGCGTGTGCTTCATCTTACAGATGGTATCGCGATACATTCGATGGCGATTATATGGAACTTGATAAATTGGCAGAATCCGTTGACATCGGCTCTGATGGTCTTGTTTTCCATCCTTATTTAAATGGGGAACTTACCCCCTATGCAAATCCCAACCTATGTGCGGATTTTGTAGGGGTGAGAGCGTGCCACACAAAGGCACACTTCACCCGTGCCGTACTGGAAGGCGTTGCAATGAGTATGCTCGACTGTAAAGAAACTCTCGAAAGCCTTAACATTGAGCATCAGGATAGTGCCGCTATCATTGGTGGAGGCGGAAAAAGCCCCTTGTGGAGACAAATGGTTTCCGATGCACTCGGACTTAAACTGATTGAGATGAAGTATGCAGATTCTTCATTCGGCAGTGCCATGCTGGCAGGTGTTGCCGTAGGAATTTTTGAGAGTCCCGAAAAGGCTATCGAAATTTGTAACGGAGTAGTTTCGGAAACTGTTCCCAACAGTGAAAACACCGTAAAATACAGAGAACTGTTTAAAAAATACAAGGCAGTTCAAAAGGCTTTAGAGCCTATTTATAACGGAGAATATTTATGAAAATATTAGTTCAGGTAAAGGTTATCAAGGGGGAAATAAGCCCCTTTGATGAATCTGCGCTTGAGTGCGCCCTCGGACTTAGCAGCGATGTCACAGTTCACACTATGGGACCGAAGAGTAACGAAGCGGTCTTAAAACCGCTTACAAGGCTAGGTGCAAAGGTCGTTTTAATAACGGACGGCGTTTTTGCAGGTTCCGACACTCTTTCAACAAGCTATGTTCTGTCAACCGCCATAAAGAA
>JAZRFC010000057.1:0-20421 GCA_045661145.1 Clostridia bacterium
CCGTCGGAGGAATTTGCATTAGGTCACACAAAGTGTGACAATGTGGAAGATGCCGCAAAAAAACTTTTTGAAATGTATTCTCCCGAAGTTGTTGTTATAACTCAGGGTAAAAACGGTGGAATTATTTATGACAAAAAAGAAATTAAGAAATATCCTGCATTTTTAGTAGATGCAGTAGATTCCAACGGAAGCGGTGACGTTTTCCATGGAGCATATGCATTCTCATTGGTACAGGGTTATGATTATAAAAAGAGTGCAATTTTTTCAAGCGCCGTATCAGCACTGAAATGCACAAAAGTCGGTGCAAGAAAAGCTGTGCCGACATATGATGAAACCATTGAATTTTTAAAGGAGCGTGGAGTAAATGTTTAAAAGAAACTGGACTAAAAAATTCGGTAAATCTGAAATTTTTACAAGAGAAGACAGCTATTGTCAGAATGTTGAAATAGATATGGTTAAGCTTGCTGACGGACAGACCAAAACATACTTAGAAGCAGACAAGGAGTTCGGTCTCCTTATACTTGGCGGTAAATGTACCGTTACAGGCAAAGATTTTAATTACGAAAATATCGGTGAAAGAGAAACTGTTTTTGACGGTAATGCAACTTGTGTGTATGTTCCCAGAAATACAGAGTTCACGATTACAGGTGTTGGCGAGGTTTCTATTGCAGTAAGTAAATGCCCCTCAACAAAAGACCATAAGCCCGTACTTATAAAGCCCGAGGATGTTGTTGCTAAAGATTTGGGTAAGCCCGGCTGGCAGAGACACGCAATGTTCGTTCTTGACGAGAGAGTAGAGGCAGACCAGATTTATATCGGCGAATGCTGGATAGAGGGCGGACAGTGGTCAAGCTATCCTCCTCACAAACACGATGACGCTAATATGCCCACAGAAGCAGCAACTGAAGAAATCTACTATTATGAGTTTGACAAGCCTCAGGGATTCGGTATACAGAAGGTTTATACAATGGAAGGCGATGTTGACGAAACTTATACAGTTAAGTCAGGCGACTTTGTAGAAATTCCCAGAGGGTACCACCCCTTCCATAGCGCTCCCGGTTACAAGAACTATATGTTATGGATAATGGCAGGTCCCGTAAGAGGCTTCTATATGACAACAGATGAGGAACACGTATGGCTGAACAATTAATTTTATCAAATGGTATAATAAAAGCTATCTTTTCACCAAAAGGTGCTGAACTTTTAAGCGTAGTAAAAGACGGCAAAGAGAAAATCTGGATTGGAGATCCTGATGTCTGGGCTTTGCATGCGCCACTTCTTTTTCCGATTTGTGGCGGACTAAAAGATGATAAATTCATATATGAAGGCAAGGAATATACTCTCCAGAAGCACGGATATGGACGTTTTGTGGAATTTGAGGTTGAGAGTCACACCGATACAAAGCTTGTGTTTTTACATCGCTGGGATAATGAAACACTAAGCCAGTTCCCGTTCCGTTATGAGCTTCGTGTTATTTACACCCTTGAAGATTCAGCACTAAAAGTGGACTATAACGTAAAAAATCTTGATGAAACCGATATGTATTATTCAGTTGGTGCTCATGAAGGTTATTACTGTCCGGAGGGGATAGAGGAATATAGCATTATATTCGATAAAGCTGAAGACTTAGACAGAAGCTTCCTTGACGGCAATTTGCTTAAATGCGAACCGGTAAATATCGGCAAAAACATTCGTGAACTTCCGCTTAAATATGAGTATTTTGAAATAGATGCACTTGTGTTTTTGAATCTTAAATCGAGAAAAGTTTCACTTAAAAACAGAAGAACCGGTGAAGAAGTCGGACTGGAATTTGAGGACCATGATTTCTTTTTGCTCTGGACTAAACCCGGAGCAAAGTATATTTGTATGGAACCCTGGTGCGGATGTCAGGACTTTGTTGACAGTGATTATAACTTTAAAAACAAAAAAGGTATAATTAAGCTTTCGGGCAAAGAAGACAAAACCAAAACGCATAAGATTATTTTTTAATACAACTGACGGGCGGAGGATATAATAGTTTTATGAATGGCTTGGAGTATCATAAACGCGCAGAGATAAATGTGGCAGGAACGCCTTTATGCTTAATTTTGGGTCTTCAATATGATATGGATGGTAATGAATATGATTCCTCAAAAATAAAAGTATTTTATCTGGAAAAAGGAGATGCTGTTGAACTTTACTCATCAACACTTCACTTCTGTCCGTGTCAGGTAAGCGATAATGGATTTTCGTGTGTTGTAGCATTTCCGAAAGATACGAATACCCTTCTTGACAAGCTAAGTAACGATAAACTTCTGTTTAAAAAGAATAAATGGATTATCTGTCACGACAAGAATCAAAATCTTATTGAGCGTGGCGTTTATCCCGGAATACATGGTGTAAATTACCAAATCAAATATTAAGAGGCAAATAAAAATGAAGTATTTATTAGGAATAGATTTTGGCGGTGGTGCTTCAAAAGCCACTCTCCTTTGTGAAAACGGGGAAATTTGCGCAACAGCTACAACCGAATATCCCACATATTATCCCAATTCTGGGTATGCAGAGCAGGATCCTTCCGACTGGGTTAATGCAACTTGCCTGAATATAAAAACAGTGCTGGATACAAGCAAAGTATCTCCTATGGATATTGTATGTATTTCCCTTGATGCCGCAACACATACAGCGATAATCATGGATGAGAATTTTGAGGTAACCCGTCCTGCAATTTACTGGACAGATACCAGAAGCAAGGAAGAGGTAAAGTACCTTCGTGAGAGCCATTCGGAAATTATCAACAAGCAGGTTCTTCATAAGGTTGATACTATCTGGACACTCCCCGAACTTCTGTGGATTAAGAATAACGAGCCAGAAAACTGGGCGAAGGTAAGAAAAATTATGTTTGCAAAGGACTTTGTAAGGCATTTCTTTACAGGGGACTATGTAACAGACTACATAGAAGCAGAAGGCAGTATGATGTTTGACATCAATACTATGCAGTGGAGCCGTGAACTTTGCGGAATTCTTGACATTGATGTAGATATGATGCCCAAAATCGTGAAGCCTACAGATATTGTAGGACAAATCTCCAAAAAAGCGGCAGAAATTACAGGTCTTTGCGAGGGAACACATGTGCTTTGCGGTACAACCGATACGGTTATGGAGATTTTTGCGGCAGGCGCAGTAAATAAGGGGCAGATGACACTTAAACTGGCTACAGCGGGAAGAATATGTGTTATTACCGATAAACCTTATCCTGATGTGAACCTCATAAATTATTCACATATCTTAGACGGACTTTATTACCCGGGAACTGCCACAAAGTCCTGCGCGGCTTCGTACAGATGGTTCCGTGATAACTTCGGAAAAGATTATGAGGAATTAAATCAACTGGCTGAATCTGTTGATATAGGCTCGAATGGCATTGTTTTCCATCCGTACCTTAACGGTGAACTTACACCCTATGCAAACCCCAATCTTTGTGCGGATTTTGTCGGGGTAAGAGCTTCTCATACAAAGTCACACTTTGCAAGAGCGGTGCTTGAAGGCGTTACAATGAGTATGCTTGACTGTATGGAAACACTTGAAGCATTCAAGATTGACCATCAGGATTGTGCCTCAATTATCGGTGGCGGCGGAAAAAGCCCATTGTGGAGACAGATGGTATCAGATGCCCTCGGGTTGAGGCTTGTTGAGATGAAGTATGGCGATTCTTCCTTCGGTAGTGCTATGCTTGCAGGTGTAGCAGTTGGCATTTTTGAATCCCCCGAGCACGCACTTGAGGTATGTAACGAGGTAGTTTCCGAAACTATTCCAAATAGTGAAAATACGAAAAAATATAGAGAAGTATTTAAAAAATATAAGGCTGTGCAGAAAGCACTTGAGCCAATTTATAATGGGGAATATTAAATGAAAATTTTAGTATGCCTGAAAGTTGTTAAGGGTGAAATAAATCCATTTGACGAATCAGCACTTGAATGTGCGCTTCGCCTTTCAAATGATGTAACTGTAATATCTATGTGCCCAAAATCAGCGAAGAATGTCCTTCTCCCGCTTACAAGATTAGGTGCGAAAGTTATCCTTATATCAGACAGTGCTTATGCAGGTTCTGACACACTTGCAACATCATATATACTTTCAAAAGCAATAAATCTACTTGAATACGACCTTATCCTATGCGGAAGACAGACAGTTGACGGAGATACTGCTCAGGTAGGACCTATGCTTTCGCAGAAACTTAATCTCCCGCTTATAACAAACGCACTTTCACTTGAAATAAAAGATGGGGAAGTTAAGGCAAATACCCGTTTGGGAGAAGAAAAGACTAACCTTCCTTCACTTGTAACGGTGGAAAGAGGATATGTTTTAAGATTTGCGAGTATCTTTTCAAAACTTGGCGAGATTCAACATTGGGACAATAGCAATATTTTTTGCGATGTTTCAAAATGTGGAATTGTAGGTTCACCGACAAGAGTTCTTGAAGCGCTTGAAAGCGAACGAGGAAAGAGAAAATGTCAGTTTATATCAATGGAAGAATTGATTCCTTTGGTTGAAAAACTGAAAACTCGTCAAGAGGTCAAGGATGTATCGAGCGAATCAAAAGAAAAATTAAAATCCGTATGGGTGATAGGTGATGAGGTTTTAGAAAAAGCGAAAGAGATTGCTACTGAAGTTATATCTTTCAAAAAAATGCCACCCGAAGAAATTGCAAAACTCGCCATTCAGCAAAAACCGGAAGTTATACTATGGAATGCGGATTTGTGGGGAAGACGCAATGCACCCATAGTAGCCGCTATGCTTGAAACAGGACTTTGCGCGGATTGTACAAGGCTTGATGTCGAGGATGGTATGTTAATGATGTATCGTCCTGCGCAGGGTGGAAATATTACTGCTAAAATCAAATGCCTTACTATGCCGCAAATGGCAACTGTGAGAACGAAAACCGTAAGTTCGGATATAATTGTTTCAGGTGGAAAAGGTGTAAAGAATAAGATGGATGCAATCGAAAAACTTGCTAAAACCCTTGGAGCAGAAATCTGTGCATCACGCGGTCTTGTGGATGCAAACGGTGCTTCATACGATAAACAAATAGGACTTACAGGTAAAACTGTAAGTCCCAAGGTTTATATAGCAATCGGAATATCGGGTGCAATTCATCACACGGTCGGGATTGAAGGCGCAGGAACTATAATTGCGATAAATCCTGATAAAAATGCAAGAATTTTTGATTATTCGGATTACGGAATTATAGATTATTTATAATAAATCAAACAATTAGCAACTCTTCTGTCAGAGCAAGAACTTCTGATGATAGGTCATCCTATTACGGCAAAGGTAGAGGTAAAAGATATTTTATGGATTGGAATCTAAAACAAAAGAACCCGGTGACATTTTTGAAAGTGCGTGAAAATGACATTCAAAATACTTTGATGAACTTTTAAATGAGGAATAAACAATGATATATGAAGAGATAGACAGATTATTGTCATATGGTGTTATTACAGGACTTATAGAAGAAAGTGATAAAATTTATGCGAGAAATAGAATCCTCGCACTTTTAAATCTTGATTCTTATGAAGAAACGGATAAGAATTGTAATTGCATCGATGAACTTGAAGAAATACTTAACTCGATGACAGACTTTGCCGTAGAAAATGGGTTAATTGAAAATGACAGTATTGTATATAGGGATATGTTTGATACTGCCGTAATTGATATATTAACTCCATATCCTTCAACGATTATAAATAAGTTTAATCATCTATATGATATTTCTCCCAAGGAAGCAACTGACTATTTCTATAAACTCTCCTGTGACAGTAACTACATAAGAAGAAACAGGATTAAAAAAGATGTAAAATGGACTGTTGATTCAGAGTACGGAGAAATTGAAATAACAATAAACCGTTCAAAACCCGAAAAAGACCCCAAAGCAATTGCTGCAGCAAAGTATAGCAAGGAGTCAACATATCCACTTTGCCAGTTGTGTATTGACAACGAAGGCTACGAAGGAAGAGTAAACCATCCTGCAAGACAAAATCACAGAATTATCCCGCTTGAAATCTGTGGACTGAAGTGGGGCTTTCAGTATTCGCCCTATGTTTATTACAACGAACATTGTATACTTTTAAATACAGAGCATACACCGATGGTAATTGACAGAAGTGTTTTTATGAAACTTCTTGATTTTATAAAACAGTTCAACCACTACATAATAGGCTCCAATGCAGATTTACCAATTGTAGGAGGCTCAATACTTTCGCATGAGCATTTTCAGGGCGGAAATCATATCTTTGCTATGCATAAGGCGAAAAGTGAGCGTTTCTATAAAATAGCAGGTTTTGAAGATGTAGAGGTAAGCAATCTTAAATGGCCTATGTCAGTTATCAGGCTTAAATCTGAAAATGCAGATAAAATAATAGAATTATCAAATAGAATTCTTACAACCTGGCGTAATTACACGGATGAAGAGGCGTTTATATTTGCACAAACAGACGGAGAAATGCATAACACCATTACACCCATTGCAAGTATGACTGACGGTAAGTTTGTAATGGATTTAGTGCTTCGCAATAACATTACGACAGACGAGCATCCGCTTGGATTTTATCATCCGCATAGCGAACTTCATCATATCAAGAAAGAGAATATAGGTCTTATTGAAGTAATGGGACTTGCTGTACTTCCTTCAAGACTTGTAGAAGAGCTTGATGCAGTAGCAGATGCTATCTTAAACGGTAAAGATATGGCTACAAACGAAAAAACTTCTGCACACAAAGAATGGGCAGAAGAGGTAGTTAAAAATCATCCTGAAATAAACAGCGATAACATAGAAGAAATCCTCAGGCAAGAGGTCGGAAAGGTGTTTGTTACCGTCTTAGAGCACGCAGGCGTATATAAGCGAGATGAACAGGGACGAAAAGCCTTTGATAAATTCATGCAAAGCCTTTAAAAGAATTTATCAAAGGATAAAGATAACATAATAAATGAGTTTGTTTCGATAAAATAATTCAAGGAGATGATACTTTGAAGCTATTAGTATTAGGTGGAGCAGGCTACATCGGCTCACATACAGTTGCAGAATTGATAGATTGCGGACATAAAGTTGTCGTTGCAGACAGCCTTGTGACAGGTTACAGTGAAGCAGTTCCTAAAAATGCAATTTTTTATAAGGGAGACCTTCGTGATAAAGAATTTCTCACTAATCTTATGAAAAATGAAAACATCGATGCCACAATTCACTTTGCTGCTTTCTCCCTTGTTGGTGAAAGTGTAACGAATCCATTAAAATATTACGAAAACAACCTATACGGGACAAAAGTTCTCCTTGAAGCGATGGTTGAAAATAATGTTGATAAAATAGTTTTTTCATCTACTGCCGCCACATATGGAGAACCTGAAAATATTCCAATTTTAGAAAGCGACAGAACTTGTCCTACAAATCCCTATGGAGAAACAAAGCTCGCAATGGAGAAAATGATTGATTGGGCAGCAAAAGCTCACAACCTTCATTATGTTTCTTTAAGATACTTTAATGCCTGTGGTGCACATAAAAGTGGGGAAATAGGAGAAGCTCATAATCCGGAAAGCCATTTAATTCCTTTGGTTTTACAAGTTCCTAATGGAAAAAGAGAATATATTTCCATTTTTGGTTCAGATTATGACACACCAGACGGAACTTGTATCCGTGACTATATTCATGTAACTGATCTTGCCAAAGCACATATTCTTGCGGTTGAGTATTTGATGAATGGCGGTAAAAGTGATATTTTCAATCTTGGAAACGGTATTGGTTATTCTGTAAAAGAAGTAATTGATACGGCAAGAAAAGTGACGGGCCATCCTATTATGGCAAAGGTAGAGGCAAGACGTACAGGTGACCCTGCGAGGTTGGTTGCTTCAGGTAAAAAAGCCAAAGATGTTCTTGGATGGGAGCCTGAAATAAAAGATCTCAGTGACATCATTGAAAGTGCTTGGAAATGGCATTCAACGCATCCAAATGGATATGATAAAAAAGATTGTATTTAGGAGAATTATATGTCTATATGTATTAAAAAAATAGCAGATTATAAAGGTGTGGAAATTTTTTCATACTTACTTGAGAACAATAATGGATTATCCGCCGAAATTCTTAATTATGGTGGAATAATAAAAAAAATAGTCTACAAAGGAGTAGATATGGTTTTAGGCCGTGACACCTTAGAGGAATATTTTAATAACGATGGATATTTTGGTGCTCTTATAGGAAGAAATTCAAATCGCATTGAAAATTCCGAGTTTGAGCTTAACGGAAAAGTGTATAAGCTTTACAGCAATGATAGTTGTAATAATCTTCACGGTGGAAAAAATGGATTTGATAAAAAAGTTTGGAATGCAGAGATAATAGACGAAGAAGAACCATCGCTCGTTCTTAGCACTGTTAGTCCTGACGGAGAAGAAGGATTCCCCGGAGAAGCAAGAGTTAAGGTTACATATACGCTTACGGTAGATAACAGCCTAAGAATTCATTATGAAGGGGAAACTGATGCAGATACAATTCTTAATATGACTAATCATTCATACTTCAATCTGAACGGACATTCAAGCGGATGTATAGATGGTCATACTTTATGGATAGATAGTGAATTCTATACCCCTAATACAGAAGCGTGTATGCCTTATGGTGAGATTCTTAGTGTGAATGGAACGCCATTTGATTTTAAGACAAATGAGACATTGGGAGAAAAGTTTAAAGCTATGCATCCACAGGTAACGATGTTCGGTGGCTTCGACCATAATATGGTTCTTAACGGAATAGGATACAGAAAGGTAGCTTGTCTTAAAGGGGAAAAAAGCGGAATTTCCATGGAAGTCTATACTGATAGAAGCGGTATGCAGCTTTATACAGGTAATATGATTGATGAAAATCGTGTATGTAAGGATAAATCGGTCTATGTTAAACATAGCGGTGTGTGTCTTGAAACACAGGTTTTCCCCAACAGCATGAAGTACTCGCATTTTCCTAATGGGATTTTGAAAAAAAATGAAAAATATAACTCTGTAACAACATTCAAATTCATATAAAAAGGTGTTTAATATGGAAATAATGGAAATGAAAAAGATTTTTACCGATTTGTACGGTGAGGGAGAAATGCGTGTTTTCGCATCGCCTGGTCGTGTTAATCTTATCGGCGAGCATATAGACTACTGCGGTGGCTGTGTTATGCCTGCCGCACTGACAATGAAAACAACGCTGATTGCAAGAAAAAGAAACGACGATGTAATCCGTCTTAAAGCAACCGACTTGGACACAATGGTTGAAACTACCATCTCGGAAATGCATAACCTTAAAGGGCAACTCAAATGGGGCGACTACCAGGTTGGTGTTATGCTTGAACTTATGAAAAACGGTTACGATATCTGCGGTTGTGATTTGCTTTATGACGATACCGTTCCGCACGGTGGAGGACTTTCATCTTCCGCTGCAATAGAGGTTTCTACAGCACTTTGCTTTGCAACATTCTCAAATGAGAAAAAGGGGATCAACAAGGAAGTTGATATGATAGAGATGGCACTCATTTCACAACGAGCAGAGCATAACTTTATTGGTGTTAAATGTGGTATAATGGATCAGTTCGCATCAGCTATGGGAAAAGCAGACCACGCGGTATACCTTAACTGTGCTACACTTGAATATGAGCATATTCCTCTTAAACTTGAGGATTGCAGTATAGTTCTTACAAATACGAATGTAAAGCACTCTCTCGGAAGTTCTAAATATAACGAAAGAAGAGGAGAATGTGAAGAAGGTCTTAATGCACTTAAAACTGTTCTTCCCGATATAAAAGAGCTTGCAGATGTAACGGTGGAGCAGTTTGAACAGAATAAAGATGTAATCAAAAACGAAACTACAAGGAAAAGAATTAAGCATGTAGTTTATGAATGTGACAGAGTTCGCAAGAGTGCAGAAGCTATGAAAAATAACGATATAGCACTCTTCGGTCAGTATATGAATGCATCTCATGATTCACTGCAGTATGATTATGAAGTAACCTGTCCCGAACTTGACTTTATTGTGAGTACGGGAAGAAAAATTGATGGCGTACTTGGAATACGAATGACTGGTGCAGGTTTTGGTGGTTGCACGGTTGCAATTATAAAAAACAATACGGTTGACAACTTCATTGAAAGAATCGGTGTTCTTTTTGAAGAGAAATTTGGACACAAAGCATCTTTTTATGTTACCGGCACAGGCGATGGCGGTAAAGAAATTTTATTTTAAGGGGGTAAAATTATGGATAGATACAACGAAGCAAAAGAAATCTACGCAAAGATAGGTGTAGACACAGAAAAGGCAATAGAAATACTTAAAAACATTCCCATCGCTATGCACTGCTGGCAGGGCGATGATGTAATTGGTTTTGACAGTATAGGTGAACTTACCGGCGGTATTCAGACAACAGGTAACTACCCAGGCAGAGCAAGAACCCCCGAGGAGCTTATGGCTGACCTTGATAAAGCTATGAGTCTTATCCCCGGTAAAAAGAAAATCAATGTACACGCTTGCTATGCAGTATTTGAAGGCGAAAAAGCAGACCGTGATGCACTTAAACCCGAACATTTCAAAGCATGGGTAGACTTTGCAAAGGAAAGAGGAATGGGACTTGATTTCAACCCCACATTCTTTTCACACGCGATGGTAAAGGATAATCTTACACTTTCTTCTCCTAATGAAGATGTAAGAAAGTTCTGGGTAGAGCACGGTAAGAGATGTGTTGAAATCTCACAGTACTTTGCAGAAGAAACAGGAATTCCCTGCGTAATGAACATCTGGATTCCCGACGGCTACAAGGATATTCCTGCAGACCGCCTCGGACCGAGAGAAAGATTCAGGAAATCACTTGATGAAATACTTTCAGCTCCCTACGACAAGGAAAAGGTATATGTATGCCTTGAATCAAAGGTATTCGGTATCGGTATGGAATCATATACAGTAGGAAGTGCAGAATTCTGCCTTAAATATGTAAATCAGAGGGGAATAACACCCCTTATGGATAACGGTCATTATCATCCTACAGAAGTAGTGTCCGACAAGATTGCAGCAATGCTGCCTTTCCATGAGAAAATTGCCCTTCATATAACCCGTGGCGTAAGATGGGACAGTGACCATGTAGTTCTCTTTGATGATGAAACAAAGGAAATTGCAAAGGAAATCGTGCACCATAACGCAACGGACAGAGTATTTATCGCAACAGACTATTTTGATGCATCCATCAACCGTATCTCTGCGTGGGTAACAGGTATGAGAAGCGTGCAGAAGGCACTCTTAAACGCTCTCCTTCAGCCCGTAGACACCCTCAAGAATCTTCAGAATGAAAACCGCCTTACAGAACTTATGGTGCTTCAGGAAGAGCTTAAGACAGCTCCCTTCGGCGATGTATGGAATGAATATCTCAAGCGTGAGGGTGTTGAAAGCGACTACATAGCAATGGTAAAGGAATACGAAAAAGAAGTACTGATGAAGAGAATATAATTTCGACATCTTGGATGAGGTGGAAAAGGTTTGCTCACAGAAAGAGAAAAAGAAGTTTATGAATTAATTAAATCAAATCCGAACTTAATTACAAATGAAATAAAAGAAATACTTTCTATTTCAGTAGCTACAGTAAATAACACCTTGCGCTCTTTGAAACAAAAGAACTATATAAAACGTAATGATTTAGAAGAAAAAGATAAGTGGATTATATTAAAATAATGCTACGTGGCATTAAGTCTGAGGATTTTAGTGTTTTCCTTACAGACTTTTGCATATAGGTTGTTGCTGCATAATCTACTTCTAATTAAAATTTCAAGATTCATTGTGAATTTGCCAAATGCATTATGCAGCAGTGACTCACATAGGAGAGTACGAATGACAAAAACTATAATAATATAAAGAAGTTCATAGACAAAATTCAAGGCAATATTAACCTTTTCAAAGGGGTTAGTATTGCCTTTTTTTATTTTTACCTTTCAAATGTTGTCATAATACGACTATATAACCGGTTTTTGCACTACATTAGAGCTCCTTAAAAGCTTCAATTTAAACTGACTTAATTTACTTTGAATTGGAGGATATAACAAGTGAAAAAAATTAGACTTAAGGACGAATATTACTGGTGTGGCGGAAATGAATACATAGAAATTGAAGATGAAATCTTCGAGGTGTTTCTTGAAACAATAAGAGAATCTGACAGATACAGAAAAAGAAAATATAGGTATAATGCAGTTTATTCTTTAGACGCAGGCGACGGCATCGAAAACGAAACTGTATTTAGATTCGAAACTCCGTATGAATTATATGAGCGTAAACTTACCAGAAATGAACTTTATGCAGCTTTAAGACTATTACCTGATATTCAGTTTGAAAGAGTAATAGCGTATTATTTTCAAAATATGACCTATTCTCATATAGCAAGAATTGAGGGCGTATCTCATACAGCGGTAAGGCTCTCTATTCAATGTGCGATTAGGTCTCTTTCAGAAAAATTAAAAAATATTTATTGAACAGACTTTCAAACCATTATATTTTGTTCCAAGGTTTATGAAGGAATTTCTCTGTGAGCTGATACTAAATATCTCAAATCTTTTTACCCATATTCATACCGCTCATTTGTATGTAATATAGTTGTATAGAAGAGGTGGAGTATGTGTTAAAAAGAATACTTATATTTGCTTTTATATTTCTTAATTACCTTGCCGTAAACTGTCAGGCGATATCTGCAAAAAGTGCCGTTCTGATTGACGGCGCAAGCGGTAGAGTGTTGTATGAGAAAAATGCCTATGAAAAATTACCAATGGCAAGCACAACGAAGATTATGACGGGGCTTCTTGCATGCGAAAGCAAAAAAATGAAAAGCACGGTTACGGTAAGTGCAGTGGCGTCGGGAACAGAGGGGTCATCGCTATGGCTTAAGGTGGGGGAAAAGCAAACCCTTGAAAACCTTACATACGGTTTAATGCTTAAAAGCGGTAACGATGCCGCAGTTGCAATAGCAGAATACTTAGGGGGAAACATAGACGCTTTCGCTCTTTTGATGAATAAACGGGCAAGAGAAATAGGTGCAGTAAATACTAATTTTGTAAATCCTCACGGACTTGATGCGGATGGGCATTACACAACAGCGTACGACCTTGCACTTATCGCAAGGGAAGCAATGAAAAACGATAAATTCCGCGAGATAGTTTCAACAAAAACATACTCAATCCCAATGGAAGGTGAAAAGTGGGACAGAGCACTGAAAAATCACAATAAGCTATTGTGGAACTACGACGGCTGCAACGGTATCAAAACCGGTTTCACGAAACAATGCGGGAGGTGTCTTGTTTCGAGTGCTGAACGTAATGGGAGAGAGCTTATCTGTGTAACTCTGAATGCACCTGACGATTGGAAAGACCATACATATCTGCTTGACTACGGGGTTGACAATTTTGATACTGAGGTTGTAGCAAAAAAAGGACAATATGCCTCTAACTATGTATATGACGAGAAAAATAATCGTAGTGTGAATCTGAACTTTGGTGATGATTTTATTGTTTCGATCGCAGAAAATGATGTTATTAAAACAGAAATTACATACGAAAAAATCATACTCCCTGCAGAAAAAGGAATTAAAGCAGGAAGTATGATTGTGTACTGCAATGATGAAAAAATCGGTGAGATAGACCTTATTACCGATAAAAAGCTTAATAAACTATCTTTTTTAGAAAAAACAAAAAATTTCTTTAATAAAATCTTCAAATAACAGGGTTATTTTGTTTTTGGTTTTGCAATAAGGGAGATAATAACTGCAAAGAAAACAGCGGCAGTTATACCACCTGATGTAGCAGTAAGTCCGCCTGTAAATATGCCTAATAAACCGTCTTTTTCCACTGCTTTTTTTACGCCCTGAAAAAGTGTGTGCCCAAATCCCGTAAGAGGAACTGTTGCACCTGCTCCTGCAAATTTTACAAGTTTATCGTAAATACCGAAAAGAGATAAAAATACACCTGCGCAAACATATCCCGTAAGTAGCTTTGCAGGGGTAATTGCGGTTTTGTCAATTATTATCTGTCCGAGAGCACATAAAAAGCCACCGAATAAAAATGCATAAAAATAATCCACGATATCGCCTCCATAAGCTTAGTATCGTGGATTATCTGTGTATTATTCAATATTCAGCAAATTATCTCTGTGTTCGGTTTGACAACTTCTGAAAAAATATTTTATTAAATTATACTATACATATTTACAAAATGCAAATAAATATGTTAAAATAATATAATAAAATAAGTGAAAGGCTGTGATTTGCAGTGAAGACAAAATATAAAAGAGTTCTTTTAAAATTAAGCGGTGAAGCTCTTGCGGGCGAAAAAGGTTTTGGCCTTGATGAAAAAACCCTTGATGATATAGCAGCAACTGTTAAAAAGTGTACCAAAATGGGTGTAGAGATTGCGGTTGTAGTTGGAGGTGGAAACTTCTGGAGAGGCAGAACAGGAGAGAATATGGAGCGTACCCGTGCAGACCATATGGGTATGCTTGCAACCGTTATCAATTCTCTTGCACTCTGTGATGCTTTTGAAAGACACGGTATCGATACCCGAGTGCAGACCGCAATTGAGATGCGTCAGATTGCAGAAACATACATAAGAGGCAGAGCAATTAGACACCTTGAAAAGGGACGAGTTGTTATCTTTGGTTGCGGAACAGGTAATCCATTCTTCTCAACAGATACAACTGCGGCGTTAAGAGCAGCAGAAATTGATGCAGATGCAATTCTTCTTGCTAAGAAGGTTGATGCTGTTTATGATAGCGACCCTGCCACAAACCCCGATGCTGCAAAGTTTGACTCAATTTCATATATTGATGTCCTTAACAAGGGCTTGGGTGTTATGGATACAACAGCAACATCTCTTTGTATGGACAACAAAATGCCTATCCGTGTATTCGGACTTTCCGACCCCGAAAACATAATACGAGTTCTTGAGGGTGAAGAAATAGGCACACTTGTATATGCTTGATTTTAAATTTTAATATAATTTTGGAGGATTTTATTATGAAAAACGATTATCCTGAACTCAGTGCAAAAATTGAAAAAGCAATTAACTTTTTTGTTGACGACCTCGGTACAATCCGTGCAGGAAGAGCAAGCACAACTGTTCTTAACAAAATCAGTGTTGACTATTACGGCACAATGACACCTATTCCGCAGGTTGCTGCAGTTGCAACCCCCGATGCAAGAACAATCACAATTCAGCCATGGGATGCAACTCTTATTAAAGAGATTGAAAAGGCAATCCTTGCTTCTGAGCTTGGTATCAACCCTCAGAATGACGGCAAAATGATTCGTCTTTCATTCCCTCAGCTTACTGAGGACCGTCGTAAAGAACTTACAAAGACAGTTGCAAAGAAGAGCGAAGACTGCAAGGTTGTTGTTCGCGGCATCAGAAGAGATGAAATTGAAAAATATAAGGCAATGAAGAAAAAGAGCGAGATTACAGAAGATGATTTAAAGGGTATCGAGAAGGATATACAGGACATCATCGATGCACAGATTAAGGAAATCGATAAAATTGCCGAGAAGAAGAATAAGGAAATTATGGAAATATGATTATGCTTAAACTCAAAAACTTTTTTAAAAAGAATGAGCATAATGTGGACTTTGACAATTTACCGCAGCATATCGGTATAATTATGGACGGAAACGGCCGCTGGGCAAAAAAACGCGGCCTTCCCAGAACAAGCGGTCATGCTGCAGGGGCGAAAACTTTTGAAAAAATCGTTGAAGATGCCGGCAATATCGGCATCAAAGTGGTAACGGTTTATGCATTCTCTACCGAAAATTGGAACAGACCCAAGGATGAGGTTAATGCACTTATGACACTTCTTGAGGATTACCTCGACAACGGTCTTGAAAGACTTGCAGGACGAAATGTAAAAATTCATTTTATAGGTAATACAAGTGTCTTTTCCGACGAATTTCAAAAGAAAATTTGTCATATGGAAAAGGCCACTGATAAAAACAGTGGCCTTTTACTTAATGTTGCCCTGAATT
This sequence comes from Clostridia bacterium, assembly GCA_045661145.1. GTDB lineage: Bacteria > Bacillota > Clostridia > UMGS1883 > UMGS1883 > UMGS1883. The sequence goes on from JAZRFC010000057.1 coordinate 16,032, forward strand.
ATGGCGGACGCGATGAAATAACCAATGCTGTTAAAAAGATTTGTGAAAGGGTTAAAAATGGAGAGCTTCTGCCTGAAGATATTACAGAAGATGTCATAGAGAACAATCTTTATACCGCAGGTCAGCCCGACCCGGATTTAATCATCCGTCCAAGCGGAGAATACAGATTAAGTAATTTCCTGATGTGGCAAAGTGCATATAGCGAATTCTGGTTTTCAAACAGGCTTTGGCCTGACTTTTCAAAGAATGATTTACTCATAGCGATAAGTGATTATCAAAACAGAAACAGAAGATTCGGCGGAGTATAATCCTGCCGTGAAAGGACGATAAAAATGAAACAAAGACTAATAAGTGCTTTTTTTGGAATAATAGTACTTATACTTGTGCTTTTAGGAAATCAGACCGTGTTCGATGTGGTGGTGACTTTGATTTCGTCGATGGCGATTTACGAGGTTTTAGGTGCTGTTGGTTTAAAGGAGAAGAAAACCTTTACGTCGTTTTCCGTCTTTATGCCCGCAGTTTTGATGCTTGTATCACATTTTTTTGAAGCATATCTGCTTACAGTGGTATTTGTTTTTCTTGCCGTGTATTTACTTATTATGCTGTTTAACTATACGAGGTATTCGTTCTCTGACGTTACAACAGCATTTACTTCTGCGGTGATGGTTTCTGTTCCTTTTTTGTTTGTGTCTATGACAAGAAGATTGGGGAATGAAAATCTTGACGTTCTCGTAATATTGATAGGCTCTTGGATAACTGACAGCTGTGCGTATTTTTCCGGGTATTTCTTCGGAAAGCATAAGCTTGCACCTGCTATAAGCCCTAAAAAAACTGTTGAAGGTTCAATCGGTGGAGTTTTGGGCGTTATTATAATCATGGTTGCATACGCTTATGTTGCAGGGAATATAATGAATGTATCCGTAAACCTTGTATCAGCAGCAACAATTGGTTTCACAGCAGGTGTGGTTTCGCAGTTTGGTGACCTTTGCGCGTCAATTATCAAAAGGGAACATAATATAAAAGATTTTGGAAATATTATGCCGGGGCACGGCGGTGTTATGGACAGATTCGACAGTTTGATGTTTGTAGCACCTGCAGTATATTACATTCTTAAGTTCTTCCCGATTTTCATCAGATAAAGAAGGTAAATTATGAAAAATATTGCTATATTAGGTTCCACAGGTTCTATCGGCACACAAACGCTTGAAGTAGCCGATATTACAAGCGAATATAAGATTTCAGCACTCACAGCACATAAAAATGTTTCTCTTATGGAGGAGCAAATAAGAAAGTATAAGCCTGATGTTGTATGTATGACAGATGAAAACTCTGCTAAGGATTTAAAAATCCGTGTGAAGGATACAAAAACAAAAGTTTTGTCAGGCATTGACGGTGTGTGCGAATGTGCATCTTTACCACAAGCAGAAACTGTCATTACGGCAATTGTCGGTATTGCAGGTCTTAAACCAACAATGAGTGCTATAAAAGCAGGGAAGAGAATTGCTCTTGCGAATAAGGAAACACTTGTTACAGCAGGGGAAATTGTAATGAGTGCGGCAAAGGAAAATAATGTTGAGATTTTACCTGTCGACAGTGAGCATAGTGCAATTTTTCAGTCTATATCAAATCAGAATAAATTTTTGAAAAAAATTATTATTACTGCTTCCGGCGGACCGTTTTTCGGCAAAAAACGGAGTGAGCTTTCCCAGGTTACACCGCAAATGGCACTTAAGCATCCAAATTGGTCTATGGGCGCAAAAATTACAATTGACAGTGCCACATTGGTTAATAAAGGGCTTGAAATAATTGAAGCAATGCATCTGTTCAGCCTTCCCGTTGAACAAATTCAGCCGATAGTTCACAGAGAAAGTATAATCCATTCAATGGTTGAATTTTGTGACGGAAGTGTAATTGCACAGCTTGGTGTTCCCGATATGAAGCTTCCCATAAGCTACGCTTTATCATATCCCGAAAGAACAGTGCCCGTATCGAATGAATTGGATTTGGTTTCAGTGTCAAAACTGACCTTTTACGATATTGATAATGAGGCATTTCCGTCTGTTTCACTTGCAAAGAAAGCCGCAAATGCAGGTGGGGTTATGTGTGCCGTGTATAATGGCGCAAATGAAGCAGCCGTAGAATTGTTTTTAAATAATAAGTGCAGATTTACGGATATTACCGAGCTTATCGAAAAAGCTATGGATAAATGTCCAAAAGTAAAAATCCCTACTCTTGAAGATATATTTATGGCGGATAATTTTGCCAGAGAAATTGTAAAGGAATGTTGTTGATTGGCTATACTCATAACTGTTATTGGTTTTGGAATAATGATTTTTGTTCACGAGCTGGGACATTTTATTGCCGCAAAACGCTTTGGGGTACTTGTTCACGAATTTGCAATCGGAATGGGGCCGAAGATTTTATCTTTCGGTAAAGGTGAAACTAAATATTCGCTAAGGCTTTTTCCTATCGGGGGATTTGTCAAGCTTGAGGGAGAAAATGAGCTTGAAGAAAATGATAATCCAAGGTCGTTCTCAAACCTGAAACCGATTAAACGAATTATAATTCTGGTTGCAGGTGCGTTTATGAATCTCCTGCTCGGATTTCTGATTTTTACTTTTATAAACATAAAGGTGGGAATTACCCCCTCTATTGTTCGGGAAATCCCCGAAAATTTAGCTTCTCAGCAGGTCAATTTTCAGGTTGGGGACGAAATAATTAAGCTGAATGATTCAAGAATACATTCCTATGATGATGTTTCTCTTTTTATGAGCAGATACGAAGAGGAGTCTTTGGATATTACGTTAAAAAGAAACGGAGAAACAATTCAGCTTGATGATGCAAAATTGATAGAAACTGAATCAGGATATAAATTGGGGGTAGTATTTCAACCTGAAAAAGGATCATTTCTGAAATGTGCAGAATTTGCCGTGTATGACACAGTACACATTTCAAAGGCAGTTATTTTTGCTCTTACAGACCTTTTTAAAGGAAAGCAGAGTATAAACAGCCTTTCCGGTCCCGTGGAAATCGTATCTACCGTAAATCAGGTAACGGCAGTAAAAAGCGACTACACATATCTTTCTATACTGATGCTTTTTGCAATGATTACGGTGAATCTCGGTATATTTAACCTTTTGCCGTTTCCTGCCCTTGACGGAGGAAGTATAATTTTCGCTCTGTACGAACTTATAACCCGAAAAAAGGTAAAGAGTGAGATTGTAGGATATGCAGGTTTAATTGGCTTTGCACTTTTGATGCTATTGGCAATTTATGTTACTGCAGGAGATATATTTGATTTGATAAAATAAGAAAAGGGGAAATAACAAATGAGCAGAACACTTGCAAGAGAAGATGCATTCAAGCTTATTTTTGAAATGGAAATTACAGGTATAACTGCACAAGATGCTGTTAAATACCTTTATGAAACAGTAAATAAGTCCAACGAAATGTGGGCACAGGAGTTTATTTCGGCTTCAAACCGCAAATATATTGAATCCGTTGTTCTCGGGGTTGAAGCAAAGAAAGATGAATTAATTGCAAAGATTGAGCCTACATTAAAGGATTGGACACTTTCCCGTGTATCCAAAGTTAATCTTGCGATATTGAAATTGGCTTCTTTTGAAATTCTGTATATGGATGATATTCCGGAAAAAGTATCTGCAAGCGAAGCTGTAATGCTTGCTAAAAAGTATGCAGGAAAAGATGATGCTTCGTTTGTGAACGGTGTGCTTGGCACTATAATAGGAAACACTGAGGAGAACTGATTTTTATGGAAGACGGAAGAAGAATTGCTACCGTAACCCAGATTAACAACTACATAAAAGCTGTTCTTGATAAAGTTCCCGTATTGCAAAATATATGGATAAAGGGTGAAATAAGTAATTTTAAGCTTCATTCATCGGGACATATATACCTGACACTTAAAGACAGTGGAGCAGTTTTAAAGGCTGTTATGTTCAGGAATGCCGCAAGTACGCTGAAATTCAAGCCTGCCGACGGAACAAAAGTTCTCGCACGCGGAAGAATAAGTGTCTATGAATCCGGCGGACAGTATCAGATGTATATTGAGGAAATGGAAGCCGAGGGTACGGGTGACCTTTACGCAAAATTTGAGGAATTGAAAAGAAAGCTCGCGAAGGAAGGTCTCTTCGATGAAAACAGGAAGAAGCCTATTCCTAAGTTACCCGAAACAATCGGCATAGTTACAAGCCCTACGGGTGCTGCTATCCGCGATATGATAAATGTACTTTCCCGTCGCTGTCCTATGGTTAAGGTTATCATATACCCTTGTCTTGTTCAGGGAGAAAATGCTGCGGAAAGTATAGTATCGGGAATAGAGTATTTTAATACAAAGAAAAAAGTTGATGTTATAATTGCAGGTCGTGGA
>JAZRFC010000058.1:0-3160 GCA_045661145.1 Clostridia bacterium
AAAAACAATATTGAAAACAAGTTTTATGTGTATGATTTCAAAAATGTTGCAGGAAAAGACCACGGCATATACCTTTTATATTATCCTTTCGGAACAAATCTTTCTCACTATGAAAGCCACCTTTCAAGAGCTGCCGAAGAAGGAAAGATAATCGAGCTTGCCCTCGAACCGTATAACGGAATGCAAATGGTGTACAACAATCCAAATTATCTTATCAGACTTGCTAAAGATATGGAGGCGCACGACTGCGATTTCATGCTGAGATTTGCCAATGAAATGAACAGTGATACAAACGGCTGGTATACTGCTGATGCCAACGCCTATATCGAGGCATTCCGGTATGTGGCAAAGATTTTCAGAGAGCACGCTCCGTCAGTACCTATAGTATGGTCGCCACTGTGGTATCCTCCCGATAATATAGATATGTATTATCCAGGGGATGAGTATGTGGATTATGTAGGAATGTCCTCTTACCAGTCATGGCTCAGCTCCGTTGACCCAATGGGCGAAGATGAGGACAGAAGACGTTGGAGCCAACAGCTTGACTTTTTCTATAAAAAGTATGGGTATAAAAAGCCTATGATAATTGCCGAGGGCGGTGCATCTTACCGTAATCCGTGGACATGGAGCGATAACTTGTCAGATTATGCAACGTATCAGATTCAGGATTTCTACACATATTTACCAATGAGGTATCCCAATATTAAGATGGTGGTGTATTTTGACTATAATGGCGTAAAGGCAGATGGTACAGTAGAGCCGTACGCATATCAGTTTACCCAGCATCAGAATATGTGGAATGCATACAAAGAGGTTATTCAGGACGGATATTACCTGACAGATATTTCAGAAGGTAAAAACGTCAAAGAGTATTACTATCCTGTTTACGGAAGTAAGATATTGCCTAAGGTACAGGAGCTTAATCTATACGTGAAATATCCAAAAGACCGACAAAATGGTGTTGGTAGAGTGGAATATTTTGTTAATGGAAATCCGGTAGGAACTGCAAATCAGATGCCCTACTCGGTAAATGTTGATTTTTCACCGTATTCGGGACAGAATATTGAAATTAAAGCAGTTGCATATGACCCATGGGGATATGTGATTAACGAAAAACGCTTTTCAGCAATTGTAGAATAACAAAAATGAGTTCGGAATTATTCCGAACTCATTTTTGTCTTCAGTAATTTTTTCAGTTTTTCGTCTGGATAAAAAGGCTTTGTGATTCCATCCTGCGAAACAGTTTTTTCGGTAAATACCGCTTTTGACAAATTGTAACGTGCAGTTTCCTTTTCAATAAGACCGTATCGGGTTAAAACCACAAGCTCATCCTCATACAGCACATAGGTCGCAATAAATGTACCCTCGTGCAAAATTTTGTTTATATATATTGCACTCACTATAATAGCCCCCAGACAAAACGCCCAGGGAAAAGGCAGGTATGACGAAACCGCAAAAACCACAAAACAGAAAATAAGCGCTTTTAAAAGTGCCTTCATTGTCTGTTTGTCATTCTTTACTGCAACTGCTTTTCCTCTGTAAATTTCTTTTTTTTCTTCCATAACTATTCTCCTTTAAAGATTCCAATCCACAATAACTGCTGAAAGTTTCCCGTTTTCCGACTCCAACACGGCATACGATGCCTTTGTCCCCCTTGGTCTGGAGGTGCTTCCGGGATTCAGTATAATAAAACCGTCCTCTTTCTTTTCAAGCTTATTTTGATGCGTGTGACCGTAAAGTGCCGCCTCGCACCCTTTCTGCCGAGCAATGCTCTCAAGCTTTTCGGTGCCGTAATTAACGGACAGCGTGTGTCCGTGACAAATAAAAATTTTATGCCCGTCAAAATCGATTACCCTCTCGTAATCCCCCTGACGCAGAAAATCATTGTTCCCCAGAACAGACACAACCCTTATGGGATAATACATCATCTCAAGATATTCCCCGTCACGGGCAATATCCCCAAGGAAAATTATCATATCTATATTTTTTTCACCCACAGCAGAAACGGCTAGCTCCAGAGACGCCGTGTTTCCGTGACTGTCGGAAAGAACAATTGCTCTCATAAAATCATCTCCTACCATATTTTATAGGAAAGAACACTTTCTGTCAAGATTTCATATATTGAAAGCAGAAAGGGTGGGATAGCGTGAAAGATATTCTTGACAAACTTAAAGGTATGGATAAAAAGGAGCTTTCCGATGCAGTAAAGCAGGCAAAAGCATTTATAAAAACTGACGAGGGAAAGGCTCTTGCCGAAAAAATAAAAAGCGGAGAGGGTATTCCTAAAACTCAGCATCAGGAGATAATGAACGAAATCAATAAAAACCCCGACATTGCAAAAACAATTTTTAATATTCTGAAAGGGTGATTATATGGATTTAGAGCAGGAAATTTCAAAAGCCCTTGCCGACCCTGACATAATGAATAAGGTACAGAGCGTAATTTCTTCATTAAATAATAAGGAAGAAACGGAAAGCGGAGAAGATACTTCATCTGCCCCTGCAATATCTCCTGCACTTCTTTCCAAACTCGGCGGAGGAATAAATGATGACCGTACAAGACTTCTTATGGCAATAAAACCGTTTCTCAGCGAGAAACGAGCCCCATATATGGACAGTGCTCTGACAATTCTTAAGTTTGCCTCCATAGGAAAGCTCGGAAAAGATTTGAATCTGTTTTAAGGGGAGAGAGCAATGCGTGTAACACAGATGCCTGCCACGGGCAGAACTAACATAAACGTAAGAACAGCACCTCTGCCGAAAATTTCTCCTCCTCCCAAAGGCGGATTGAATGTAGGGGAAATCCTTTCCCGACTTGAAAAGGATGATTATATTCTTCTGGGACTTATTGCCGTTTTAGTATTTGAGGGATGCGACGATTATATACTTCTTGCAGCGCTGGGGTATCTTTTTCTTATGGGTTTTAAAGACTGATATACGCGGTAGCATAGGCTGCCGCAATTTTTTTTGAAAAATTTCAAAAATGTTGTTGACAAAGAGCTTAATTTGTGGTAAATTAACTATCGTTGTCGCGAAAACGCAATACTTTGAAAAAACTTGAAAAAAGTTTAAAAAAAGTGTTGACAAAGGCGTTGAGGCGATGTATAATAAACAAGCTCGCTCGAAAAAGCGAAGCGATTGAACCTTGAAAATTAAATAGC
>JAZRFC010000059.1:0-14990 GCA_045661145.1 Clostridia bacterium
GTATTTTTACAACAACGAAAGAATTCAACTAAAAACAAAACTGACTCCGTATGAATTACGAAGTCAGTATGTTGCTTAAAACTTAATATCGTTTGCCATAGTAGCTCTTTTTGTACTGTCTGCACAAAATGGAGCAATTCACTAAGTTGCCAAAGCTTTTTTATTTGAAGGATTAATATTCTCCTGTAATTTTCATTATATAAAGAACTTTCTCTTTTATATAAAACTTTATTTCGTACTCACCATAGTGCATTCCGTACTCTTCCCCGTCTTTTTTATACGAGGGTGTGGGATCACATCCCAACAGCTTGATAATTTCGTTTTGCTTATCTTCGGGAATGGAGAAAAACTCTTCGCACAAAATCTCTACCTGCAGTTTTCTTTCAGTCAGATTTTCGGTAAAACCTCCCACTGCATCGGGATGGGAGTCCGCATAGGCAAGATACGGCTTTATATCGTATATGGGTGTGCCGTCAAGCAAATCTGCACCCCTTACCCACAGTACGGGACCGCTTTCCTTTGTATACTCAATTTTTTCAAGCTTTACAGAAGAAAGTCCAATAGGGTTTGGCCGAAAAGGTGAACGTGTTGAAAAAACTCCCATCCGTTTATTACCGCCAAGAAGCGGCGGTCTTACGGTAGGGGACCACTCTTCCCTTTCTGCTTTGGAAAATTTCCACAGAATCCATATATGCGAAAAGTCCTCAAGTCCCCGAAAAGCTTCGGGGACTTGATACTTCTTTTCAAATACTATTTTTCCTACGGTTTCTTCTACGATTCCACTTTGTCTGGGAATACCGAATTTTTCCCTGAAATCCGTTTCAATGTGTGCAATTACTTTCATAACTTAAATCTGTGAAAGAACCTTGTCAGCAAGGGCTTTCACCTTTTCTTCTGCATCTTTCTGTGTGTTTCCGCATACTCCGAAATAGAACTTAATCTTAGGTTCAGTTCCCGAGGGACGAACGGTAAATAGACTGCCGTCCTTGAGGAAATACTTAAGCACATCACTCTTGGGAAGCCCGTCAATACCCGTGGAATAGTCAAGAGCCTTTTCCACATCGAAAGGAACGCCCTCTTCCCTGAATTTTTTCATAATTGCCTTAATCTGTGCAAGACCTTCTATACCTGCAAGGGTTTTTGTCTGCACATTTTCAAGGTAATAACCATACTTTTCATATAAATCAATAAGCCCGTCGTAAAGTGTCTTGCCCTTGGCTTTAAGGTCTGCTGCAAGCTCGGTAATAAGCATAGAAGCAACAACGGCATCCTTATCACGGCAGTAGCTACCTTTAAGATAGCCATAGCTTTCTTCAAAGCCAAACACATACTTGTCAAACTTACCCTCTGCCTCAAATTCCTTAATCTTCTCACCAATAAATTTAAAGCCTGTAAGAACATCGATTGTCTGAATACCGTAATCCTTGGTAATAGCACGAATCATCTCGGTAGAAACAATGGATTTTATAACTGCACCTTCCTCTGGAAGCGTACCCTGCTGTTTTCTTGTCCTTAAAATAAATTCACACAGAAGAGCACCTATCTGATTTCCGTTAAGCACATTATATGAGCCATCTTCAAGGCGTACTACAACACCGAGACGGTCACTGTCAGGGTCTGTACCGAATACGATATCCGCATTCTGCTCCTTTGCATATTTAATGGCAATGGTAAATGCTTCTGCATTTTCGGGGTTGGGACTTGCTACTGTGGGGAAATCCCCGTCGGGAGCCTCCTGTTCAGGAACTACAAACACATTCTTAACACCGATTTCGTCAAGTACACGGCGAACAAGCTTGTTACCGCTTCCATGGATGGGAGTGTACACAACCTTGAAATCCTCGGGGATTTTTATACCGAGGGACTGTTCCTTTATCGCATCTATGTATGCTCTGTCAACATCCTCACCTATTGAAATATAGTCGGGAGTTTCAGTTATTTTAACACCGTCAAAAAGGTCTATGTTATTGATGTAGTTTGTAATAACATCTGCATCCTCGGGAGGAAGCTGGCTTCCGTCCTCGCCGTACACCTTGTAACCGTTGTACTCCTTGGGATTATGGCTTGCGGTAACAACTATACCGCGCGCACACTTAAGATAGCGGAGTGCAAATGAAAGCTCGGGAGTGGGACGGAGAGATTCAAAAAGATATGTCTTAATTCCGTTTGCACAAAGTACCTTTGCACATTCCATTGCAAAAAGTGCGGAGTTGTTTCTTGAATCATATGCTATAACAACACCCTTTTTCACAGTTTCTTCGCCCTTGTCCATCATTTCAAGGCAAAGTCCCTGAGTAGCTCTTCTTACTGTGTAGATATTCATTCGGTTGATACCTGCACTCATAATACCGCGCATACCTGCTGTACCAAATTCAAGTTCTTTATAAAAACGGTCTTCCTTTTCTTTTTCATCAAGCCCCTTAAGCTCTGCTTTTACTGCATCTGTAACCTTGGGGGAATTTATCCATTTTTCATATTCTGTTTTGTAATCCATACTGCACCTCTTCTGATAATATATATATAATTATATAATACGATACCCACTCTATGCAAGTCAAATCTTTGTTTTTTATTGTCATATACCATAAAAAATTAGGAGGGTACAGTCTGTACCCTCTTATTCCAAAGAAATTAAAAACAAATTTTACCCGGATTGAGAATATTTTTTTCATCAAATACTTTCTTGATACCCTGCATAAGTGCAATGGGGGTATCACCGTAAAGCTCTTTTAAGAAGCCTTTCTTCGCATAGCCGATTCCGTGTTCTCCCGAAACAAGACCGCCAAGCTCTTTCGCCTTGTCATACATACGGTCAAAGCATTTTGCAAGGATTTCCTCCCAAGCCTTGTCATCAAGGCTGTCACGACAGATGTAAATATGTAAATTGCCGTCGCCCGCATGACCGAATGATGGGATTCTCACATTCATTTCATCTGCAAGAGCATGGGTAAATTTTATAAATTCGTCAACCTTGTTTACGGGAACTACAACGTCGCACTCATCCATTTCAGTCGTGGATGCCTTGATTGCCTCAAGAAACGCACCGCGTGCAGACCAAACTGCCTTTTTACGCTCGTCGGTATCTACTATGTATGCATCGATTGCACCGATTTCAAGGCACAGGTCTGCAACATTCTTCATATCTGCTTCAACCTGCTCGTCGGTGTTTCCGTCAAAGGTCAAAAGGATATAAGCATCGTTCTTGGTATCAGGGAACCTCTTTCCGAGATAGCTTTCTGAGAAAAGAATAGTGTCACGGGACATATATTCAATTGCCGTGGGAGTTACCTTGGAACGGATAATCTTCGGCACGGATTCGATAGCACTTTTCATATCAGGGAACGGCACAAGAAGGCTTACGGAAACCTTGGGAAGAGGCACAAGCTTAAGAACTGCTTCTGTGATAATACAAAGAGTTCCCTCAGAGCCTACTACCAAATCCTTTAAGCTGTATCCTGAGCTGTTCTTTGCAACCTTACCTCCCAATGTGAGGATTTCTCCATTGGGCATTACTACTGTAAGTGCACGGACATAGTCACGGGTAACGCCGTATTTTACGGCACGCATACCTCCCGCATTGGTGGAGATGTTACCGCCGATTGTAGCGGATTTTTCACCGGGGTCGGGAGGATAGAGGAAATCGTTCTCCTCAGCAAATGCAGCAAGCTCCATCAAGAGTACACCGGGCTGAACAGTAACTGTTAGGTTATCTTTGTCCAGCTCCAGAATCTTATTCATCTTGATTGTTTCAAGGAGAATACCACCCTCTATGGCTACTGCCGAGCCTACAAGGCCTGTTCCGCTTCCGCGGACGGTTATGGGAATACTTCTCTCCCACGCAAGCTTCATTACGGAGGAAATTTCCTCTGTTGAGCTTACACGGACAAGAACCTCGGGCATTTTTTCGATTCCGCCAAGCTCGTCGTGAGCATAGTCAGGGCTTATTGCTTCACCGAAAAGGACGTTTCCCTCGCCAAGGATTTTTATAAGGGCTTTTATATCGTCAGCTGTTACTTTATTGTACATTCTTCTGAGCCTCCTTTATCTTTTCAATAAGCTTTGGCACTATTTCATTGACATCGCCTGCAATTGCGTAATGCGCCACATCAAAAATAGGTGCTGTTTTATCTGAGTTTATTGCTACAATACATTCGGAGGATTTCATACCTGCGGAAAACTGTACTGCACCTGAAATTCCAAGGCAGATTATGAATTTTGCATTTACTGTTCTGCCGGAAAGACCAATCTGTCTTTTCGCGTCAAAGAGGTTGCCCTCAACAAGAGGACGGCTACAGGCTACCACACCGCCGAGGAGGTCAGCAAGCTCCTCCGCCATAGCACGCATACCCTCGCTCATGGCACCTCGTCCCACAGCTACGATAACGTCTGATTCGGAAATATCTATATCCTTGGGCTTATCAACGGAGGAAACAATCTCTATTCCCGAAAGAAGCTTTTCGGAAGCTATTTCCATTTTTACAATTTCACCCGATGCTTCCCTAGAAGCCTTCGGCTCCTGGAACACCTTATATCTTGCGGTACAGAACTGAGGTCTTGTATCGGGAGATATAATCTGTGCCATAATATTACCGCCGAATGCAGGTCTTATCTGTACAAGGTCTGTGTTTTCTTTCATTTCAAGAACTGTGCAATCAGCTGTAAGTCCTGCTCTCTGACGGGCAGCTACACGGGGAGCAAGCTGTCTTCCCAGGTTAGTAGCACCAACCAGAATTGAGGATGGTTTTACCTTTTCAATAAAGTCACAGAAAGCCGCTGTGTAAGGTTCTATTCTGAAATCTTTAAATTCGGGATAATCGTATACGAAAACTTTATCCACACCGTAGTGGAGGAGTTTTTCTACGCTGTTTTCTATATTAAAGCCTATCATAAGTGCGTACACGGGATGGTTTGTAACAGAGGCAAGCTCTCTTGCTTTTCCCAAAAGCTCGTATGTAACACGGTGAATTTTACCGTTACAATGGTCAACATAAACGCATACACCGTTCCACTGTGATTTATCAACGGATGCCTTTACCTCTTCTGCATATTCTATAATTCCGTTACTCTTTTTAACGCACATCTTACACATTTTACAAGCGGAAGAAATATCCAGCTTGCCGTTTTCATAAGATATTGCACCGAAAGGACAAAGTGCAGAAAGCTCTTTTGCGTTATCTTCTGTAACAAGATTCTGATTTATAACAAGTTTTCCCATCTCTATCCCTCCTTATATAAGCTTACGGCTTGCAATGAGGTCGAAAAGTCCCTGTGTCTGTTCTTCGGCACTTCCCTCTATTGAATGCTTTTCGGCATTCTTTTCAGGCGGGAATATTCTCTCAACCTGAGTTGCTGAACCCGAAAGCCCGTAGTTGTCGGGGTTTTTATCCTCGAAATCGTCAAAACTCAAAAACTTCACCATATCATCTGTTACTGACTGCTTCACCTTATACGAGGGAAGTCGGGGTGAATTAATATCACCGTCAACTGAGATAAGACAAGGAAGCTTCACGGTCATTTTCACAACTTTTTCATCCAAAGATGCCGTAAGGGAAATTTCCTTATCTGTCACATTATCCACAGAAAGGACATTTGCCACATTGGATATACCCAGAAATTCAGAAACCTCCGCACCTACTTGTGCTGTGTCTCCGTCGGTAGTCTGCTTACCGCAGATTACAAGGTCGAAATTGCCAATCTTTCTGATACCCTGAGAAATCGTATACGCTGTTGCAAGCACGTCTGCACCTGCAAACTTACGGTCGGAAAGAACTGTTCCTCCCTCAGCACCCATACAAATTGCTTCAAGGATAACACTCTTCGCCTGAGGGGGCCCCATTGTTATTGTTTCAACACTTCCGCCGTACTGCTCTGCAAGGGAAAGTCCCATTTCAAGAGCGTACAAATCGTAAGGGTTCATTTTACTTTTTACGCCGTCTCGTTTGAGAACACCGGTCACGGGGTCAACCTGAACATTGCTTGAGCCCGGCACCTGCTTAACACATACCAGAATTTTCATTTTCCTGCTCCTATCTTTTTTTACAATTTTCGACAACATTTCCTTATTTTAATTATACCATACAGAACAATTATGTCAATTATTTAATTGAAGTAAGGGTGCAGTGCTTGACAACTTTTTTGCCGTAGTATAAAATATAGAAAGATGTTAAATAGTAAAGAGGGAGGGTTTTTATGGATAATTTAATAAAAGAACTTCGTGAGAAGCGTATTTTACCACGGGATAAATTTACCGAACTTTTGTCCACAGATAAATACGATGCCCTTCTTTTTGAGTCTGCCGATGAAATAAGGCAGTCTGTTTACGGCAAGGATGTATATATCCGCGGTCTTATTGAGTTTACCAATTACTGCAAAAACGACTGCTACTATTGCGGAATACGGTGCAGTAATAAAAATGCGGTAAGATACCGCCTGACAAAAGAGGATATCCTTGAATGTTGCCGTGAGGGATACGAGCTTGGATTCCGCACATTTGTACTTCAGGGCGGTGAGGACCCGCATTTTACCGATGAGAAAATGGTGGATATTGTAAAAAGCATTCGCGGGGAATTTCCTGACTGTGCCATTACTCTTTCTATCGGAGAAAAATCATACGAGAGTTATCTCGCCTACTACAATGCAGGAGCGAACAGATTTCTTCTCCGTCACGAAACGGCAGAAAGCGACCACTACAACAAGCTTCATCCCGAATATATGAAGCTTGAAGCCCGTAAGAAGTGCCTTTTTGACCTTAAGAAAATCGGGTATCAGGTAGGAAGCGGATTTATGGTCGGCTCCCCTTTCCAGACTATGGATAATATAATTTCCGATTTAGAATTCCTTTATGAGCTTCAGCCTGATATGATTGGTATAGGTCCGTATATTGTGCATAAAGAAACTCCATTTGCAGAATATAAAAGCGGAAGCGTGGAAATGACAGTAAGGCTTATTGCCGTTCTTAGGCATATGTTCCCCTATGCTCTTATCCCTGCGACTACTGCTCTGGGCACACTCCACCCCGAAGGAAGGGAAAGGGGGCTTCGTGCAGGGGCAAATGTTGTGATGCCCAACCTTTCTCCGCAATCCTACAGAAAGCTTTATGATTTATATGAGAATAAAATTTCTACAGGTGAAGAGGCAGCACAAAGTCGTGCACTCTTGGAAAAACGGGTGGAAAGTGCCGGATACAAGGTTGTTACAGCTGTAGGAAATGTGAAAAAGGTATAAAAAGCAAGCTTTTCAGAATTTGAAATTCAAAATGATATAAATAAACCGAACATTCGGCTACGCTGAATGTTCGGTTTATTTACATGATTTTGTAAAATTTTTCTTTTGGTCAGTGCCTTTCCCTGCGGTGCTTTAGCCGAACTTTTCTGCCAAAAAACCTTGTTATTGTCATTAACAAAAGCATAAAAATCAGCACAATAAGAATAGAAGTCCAACTTCTTAAATAAAATAATTCGCACGCTCTGAGAGGCAGGAAGATATAATTAAACATTTTTGGTGGGATGAAGAAATATCCAAAATACGCAAGGATCGAAAATATTCCCCACGGGAGAAGAACATCCATCCAATAAGGACGGGAATGTTTTCTCAAAAAAGAATATCTGAATGTATAATCAAAAAGTAAATACGAAAACAGAATTGTTGCAACCAGCATAGCCCATCGGTCAATTTGCGGATAGAAATATAAAACTAAAAAGCTTAAAACCGAGCTTATGGCACTAAGTAAAATTGGTACAAAAATTCTTTCTAATGCCTTTCCTAATTTTAGTTTTTCCCAAAAATATTTTACCATATAGATTATATAATCTATTAGATTGCTTATTTTATTTTTCATGAGCAGCAGTTTCCTCATTTATAATTTGTTGATGCGAGTTTAAAATAACGGTTCTTGTTTCTTCATTCCAGTCAACCCCTACCCCAAGTGCATCAGAAATTGCCCTGACAGGAACGAGTGTCCTGCTATCTACAATAACAGGCGGAGAGTCAAGTTCGAGAGTTTTTTGTTCTTCAGTTTCAAGATTACCTATATGCATAATTGGCTGGTCTATCATCATTGTAATAAGACTTGCATTTTTTGATGCAATAATAAGCCTGTGTTCTTCAACCCAGTCCACATTTGCACCAAGAGCGGTAAAAATTGCACGCATTGGCACCATGGTACGGGAATTTATAATCTGCGGCTGAACATCGAACGATATAGCCTCCCCGTCTAAAAGAACGGTTATTGAATCCTGTGCAAAAGCAGATGTACAAGAAAGTGTAAGAACTACCGTAAGTATAATTGTAAGAATTTTTTTCATTTCAGCATCCTCCGTTATTATGGCATTTTTATAACAAAAGAGCTGCTTTATAAAAGCAGCTCTTCTGTTTAGTATCATTTACAATAAACTAAATATAAATTTAGTTCCAGTTGTTCTGCCATGCTGCACCCTTGTTGGTGTTTGTAATTGCGTTGCCGTTAAGAGCAGTTTCTTTAAGATCATAGGCAGATGTGTCCATACCCAAGTCTCCACCGCTTGTTGCGATTACATCAACAAATTCGAGTTCAACTGTTTCAATTGTAGGAGCGTTATACATTTTCATAGTCATAATCCTCCTTACTGTGCCTTAGGTGCTGAATTTACCGAAGCACTTGCACCGGTAAATGTTACAACACCGTTAGCTGTTTTGATATAAGGAATAGCGTAAATGTCTGTTGTAAAGAAGTTCTGAGGAATCTTTACAAGGTCAGCTGAGAATGTTGATGAAGTTGCGACTTCTGTATCATACTGAACCTGAACTGCTTTTGCTACGCCTGATGTCTGGAATATGTTAAGAGGAATCATGTATGCGCCAAAGTATGTCTTTGTAGCATCGGGGATGCTTACGTTAAATACGAAACGAAGTGCACCCTCTTCACCATAATCAACGCTTGATGCAGAGTCAAATGTAATATTTGCTTCTTCACCCTTAACAACCTCGTACCAGTCGCCCTTCTTAACAACCTTGCAGCCATCTCCAAGAACAATTTCTGTGTCTCCTGCAGGCGCAACACTTGTGTTTGACGGGTCGAACTTGTAGAACTTACCGCCGTTTACAGTGATAACACCGTTTGAGGTATCGTTACAGTTAAGTGTCCACTTAGGTGTAGCGCACTTAAATGTACCGCCGTTAATTGTGATGTTTGCATTACCGCTTGCATAGATAAGGTCTGCCTGACTTGCATCATTCGGGTCACCATCATTTTCATAGTAACCGCCTTCAATAACAACTTCAGTACCTGCACCAACAGCCCAAACTGCCATTGTGTATTTAGTTACATATGCAGCCTTAACAGTGTCTGCGTCTGTTCCATTGATTGTAAGCGTAGCTCCGTTTTTAGCCTGGATTGCACCGTCTTCGCCGTCTGCAACAAGCTCACCTGAAAGGTTAAGTTCAGCATTTTTTACGCCGTCATAAACCTTAGCATTACTTACAACCTCGTACCAACCGTCTTCTCTCTCAACTACACGGTAGCCTGCGGGAACAACGATTTCGCCGTCGCCTACATTAGCGTTTGACGGATCGAAGCCGAAGAACTTACCACCCTTTACAATGATAAGACCTTTTAACTTATCATTAGAGTTAAGTGTCCACTGAGGTGTTACACACTCAAATGTACCACCATTAATAGTAATTTTTGCGCCGTCCTTTACGTAGATAAGGTCTGACTGATTTTCATCCTTCGGGTCGGGTGTATTTGTGTAGTGACCGCCGTTGATAACAACTTCAGTACCTGCACCATAAGCCCAAACTGCCATTGAATAACCGTCATCACCAAGAAGTGCCTTAACTGTGCCTTCTCCATTGATTGTAAGCTTAGTACCGTTGTCTGCATAGATTGCACCGTTCTTGCCATCTGCTTCAAATCCGCCGTTAAGGTCAAGAGTAGCTACGCCACCATTATAAACCTTAGGAGCATCTGCAGCAAAAGCGCTGATACAAGCAAAGCTTGAAACCATTGCCAAAGCTAAAACCAATGATAAAATTTTCTTTGCCATTTTTCTTTCTCCCTTTCTATAATTTTTTATTGTTTTGTGGATTTTCCTCCCCAAAATGGGTATAAAAACCCACATATTAACAATTATATTTATTATATCTTTATATGAAATTTTTGTCAAGGGTTTTTATGTGAATATTTTGGAAAGATCAATGATACTTGGACTAAATAACCTTGACAAGAATTTTCCCACGGTATAAAATGTAATAAGTACGTTTATTCTATGAATAGAAAGATTGTACATTTATTTAAATTAGTTTCAAAGGAAATTTACCATGAAAAAATGCTTAATTGCTATGAGTGGCGGTGTTGACAGCGCCGTTGCAGCACTTATTGTAAAAGAAAAAAATACGGAATGCATCGGTGCAACCATGAAACTTCTGGGCGGTGGCGGAATTGAGTTGGATGAGGAGCACGCCTGCTGTTCAAAGGAAGATATTGGGGATGCAAAGAAAGTTTGTGAAAGGCTGGGTATGAAGCATTATCTCTACGATTTTTCCGAGCATTTCGCACAGATGGTTGTAGATAAGTTTGTCCACGCATATGAAACGGGTGCAACCCCCAATCCTTGCATAGAATGTAACCGATATCTAAAGTTTGAAAGGCTTTTTCAGGAAGCTGAAAACCTCGGTTGCAGCCATATAGCAACGGGACATTACGCCCGTGTGGAATATGACGACAATAGTCACAGATGGATTTTAAAAAAGGCAAAGGATTTAACAAAAGACCAGAGTTATGTGCTTTATTCCCTCACTCAGAATCAACTCTCCAAGGTTATATTCCCCCTTGGAGATATGACAAAAGCACAAGCTCGTGCCATCGCAGAGAAAAACGGATTTATAAATGCACATAAGAAAGAAAGTCAGGACATATGCTTCGTAAAGGGTGAAGATTACACCGATTTCATCGAAAGATATACGGGAAAAAGTTACCCTGACGGTAATTTTGTAGATGATAACGGAAATATTCTCGGCACGCATAAGGGTATTATCCGTTACACGGTAGGTCAGCGAAAGGGGTTGGGGCTATCCCTCCCTGCTCCCCTTTATGTTTGCAGGTTAGACACAGATAAAAACGAAGTTGTTCTCTGTCCACACGAAGGGCTTTTTTCAAAAGAGCTTACGGCAACGGATATAAACCTTATTAGTGTGCCTGACCTCTATACACCAAAGAAGGTCAAGGCAAAGGTTCGTTACCGCCATACGGAGCAGGATGCTACGGTTATACAGATAGATGAAAACACAATCCGTGTTACATTTGACGAGCCACAGAGAGCCATCACCAAGGGGCAGGCAGTTGTCCTCTATGACGGTGATGTTGTTGTCGGCGGCGGTACAATAATATAAAAGGAGAATTTGCTATGAAAGAAACATTATTCAAACTCACTTACGGACTTTTCGTGCTTTCCGCACGGGATGGAATGAAAGATAACGGCTGCATAATAAATACGGTTATGCAGGTTACGGACACACCCTTGCAGATTGCAGTTGCAATTAACAAGAATAACTACACTCTTGAAATGATTGAAAAAAGTGGCATTTTCAATGTAAGCGTTCTTTCTGAGGATGTTCCGTTTTCTGTATTTGAAAGATTTGGTTTCAAAAGCGGAAGAAATGAGAACAAATTCTCGGATTTTGAGTACAAACAGCGTTCTTGCAATGATGTTTATTATATTACCAATTACACTAATGCGTATATAAGTGCAAAGGTTGTAAATATGATTGACTGCGGAACTCATATGATGATTATCGGTGAGGTTACTCAGGCACTTACGCTTTCTGACAAACCATCGGTAACTTATGACTACTATTTCAAGAACATCAAGCCCAAGCCAGAAGCAAAGAAAAAAGGCTATGTATGTAAAATCTGCGGATATGTGTACGAGGGTGAGCCTCTTCCCGAGGATTTCATCTGCCCCTGGTGCAAGCACCCTGCAAGCGATTTTGAGCCGTTGAAATAAATAAAAAAGGAAATTCACAAAATGTGAATTTCCTTTTTTGTTGCATTATTTTTTACCCGTGGACCCGAACCCACCCTCGCCGCGTTCGGTATCGTCAAGCTCGTCAGAAATGACAAAATCTGCTACTACATAGGGTGTAATTACAAGCTGTGCAATTCTTTCTCCGTTGTCAATGGTCTGCACATCGTTGCTGTGGTTATGAAGTGCTACCATTAATTCTCCGCGGTAGTCACTGTCTACAACACCAACCTTATTGGCAGGTGCAAGACCTCTTTTTGAAGCAATGCCGCTTCTTGCATAAATAAGTCCTGCATATCCTGTGGGAATTTCCATTGCAATTCCCGTATGGATAAGCTTTGTTTCGTGGGGATTAATTGTAACAGCTTCTCCCATGCAAGCGTAAAGGTCTGCCCCTGCGGCAAATTCACTTCCGTATGTGGGAATTACTGCATTTTCGTCAAGTTTTTTAATTTTTACTGAGTATTTGTTCATTGTATTTTATCCTTTCGTTCTATGCTTCGTAAATATTGCCTGAGCCCATAGTCCTCTCCCACTTTCCGGGAAGAAGCACTACCTCCCCTTTTTTGAGGGTTTCTGCTACATCTATAATACGCTGATTAGATGAGCCGCGAAATAAAAGAGAAGCACTTTTAAGCTCGTCCACAAATCTGCCGTCTACTAAAACATCTATATTTTGAAGAAGCTCCAAAACGTCACTGTCTTTAGATTTCAAAAGCTCTTCATCAAGCAGAAATCCCGTATAACACCAAATGTTCTTTTCGGGATATAACTCTCTGAATTTTTTCGTGAGGGAAATAAGTCCTGCTCTGTTTTCTTTTTCAAAAGGCTCTCCTCCCAAAAGCGACAATCCCGTAATATGTTCGGGCTTGCAGGCATCAAGGATTTCATTTTCAATCTCCTCTGTCATAGGTCTTCCGTAGTTAAAATCCCATGCTTCCTTGTTAAAACAGTTTTTGCAGTGGTGTCTGCATCCGCTGACAAAAAGTGAAACTCTTACGCCCGGTCCGTTGGCAATATCAAATTTTTTAATAGTTGCATAATTCATTTAATTCATCTTCCTAGCACGAGAATATTAAAATGTCCACACCGCAAAAAGGCAAAGAATATATATAATACAATAGTGCGAGAACCTAAAAATTCTTTTTGGGTTGTAAAATCTCACTTTGTTCGATTTTCCTTTTTAAACAAACCTTTTTGCTACGAACAAACTTCACCTCTCGCTGTATACACATACAGCTTCGGGTAACCCACGGCAAGCCGTGGTTCAGTTTGTCCGTTCTGAATCATTTTTCTATTCTCTAAATACAGGAGCAGTAAAAGAACTTTTACTGCTCCTTGTTTTCTTATAAGTGGAGAACTCTCTCTTTAATTTCCTGTGTTCTGCCCTGATTCCAGAACTGTGTTCCGATATATCCGCAGGTACGACGCGCTACATTAAGCTTGGACTGGTCGGTGTTACCGCAGTTCGGGCACTGCCATACAAGTTTTCCGTGTTCATCCTCGTGAACTTCAATTTCACCGTCAAATCCGCAATCCTGACAATAGTCGCTCTTGGTATTAAGCTCTGCATACATAATATTGTCATAAATAAAACGCATTACGGAAATTACTGCATCGAGGTTATTCTGCATATTGGGAACTTCCACATAGCTGATTGCACCGCCGGGAGAAAGTGCCTGAAACTTCGCCTCTAAAGCAAGCTTGTCAAACGCATCAATATCCTCGGTCACGTGTACGTGGTAGCTGTTTGTGATATAGTTCTTATCGGTTACACCCTTTATTATACCGAATCTCTTCTGAAGACTCTTTGCAAACTTATAGGTTGTGCTTTCAAGAGGTGTACCGTAAAGCGAATAGTCAATCTTTTCTTCTGCTTTCCACTTGGCAGTGTATTCATTAAGCTTCTTCATAATTTCAAGACCTAATGCTTCACCCAAAGGCTCTGTAAGTTTCTTACCGTTTAGGCTGTATACACATTCCCAAAGACCTGCATAGCCAAGAGAAATTGTGGAATAGCCGCCGTGAAGATATTTGTCAATCTTTTCTCCCTTTTCAAGACGGAGAAGTGCACCGTGCTGCCAAAGGATAGGAGCTGCATCGGAAAGTGTTCCTGTAAGTCTTTCGTGACGTGCCTGAAGCGCTCTGTGGCAAAGCTCCATTCTCTCGTCGAAAATCTGCCAGAATTTTTCCATATCACCACCTGCTGAAAGACCTATATCAACAAGGTTAACCGTTACAACACCCTGATTGAATCTGCCGTAATACTTCGGCTTGCCGTCCTCGTCAACAAAGGGTGTAAGGAAGCTTCTGCAACCCATACAGGTATAGCAATGACCGTCACCGTTCTTGTCAATCTTGTTCTGGAGCATAATCTTCTCGGAAATATAGTCGGGAACCATACGCTTTGCAGTACATTTAGCGGCAAGTTCTGTAAGATAGTAGTATTTGCTGTCCTCGTGGATATTATCCTCTTCAAGAACATAGATAAGCTTGGGGAATGCAGGGGTTATCCAGATACCCTTTTCATTCTTTACACCTCTGTATCTCTGACGGAGGGTTTCCTCAATTATGAGGGCAAGGTCTTTCTTCTCCTGCTCATTCTTAGCTTCGTTAAGGTACATAAATACAGTTACAAAAGGTGCCTGTCCGTTGGTTGTCATAAGGGTTACAACCTGATACTGTATCATCTGTACTCCGTTTTTAACCTCTTCACGGAGTCTTTTTTCAGTAATTTCGGAAATCTTCTCCTCTGAAACTTTTTCTTCAAGAAGAGCCATTTCCTCCTCTACCTGCTTGCGTATTTTCTTACGGCTGATATCAACAAAGGGAGCGAGATGTGTAAGAGAAATACTCTGACCGCCGTACTGACAGGAAGCAACCTGCGCAATAATCTGTGTAGAAATATTGCAGGCAGTTGAGAAGCTGTGAGGCTTTTCAATCATTGTACCGCTGATAACTGTACCGTTTTGAAGCATATCCTCAAGGTTT
>JAZRFC010000060.1:0-53319 GCA_045661145.1 Clostridia bacterium
TAATGACAGCGTTCTGGTTATTGATGATTTCCTTGCAAAGGGAAATGCACTTAACGGACTTATTGATATAATAAATCAGGCAGGTGCAAAGCTCATTGGTTGTGCCATCGCAATAGAGAAGGGCTTTCAGGGCGGCGGAGATGAGTTAAGGGAAAAGGGCGTAAGAGTGGATTCTCTGGCAATTGTAGAATCTATGACTGATAGTTCCTTAACTTTCCGCAAATAATTATGATATGTAAAGATACTTTACATAAAATTTTTGCCTAAAAGGCAGGGAGGGTTAAAAATGAAAAAGATTTTTTCATTTCTTCTCGTTACAGTAATGATTGTTGCATCCTTGGGTGTATTCACATCATGCGGTAACGAAAACGAAACTGCAACAAGCGACTTCAAGATTGGTTTCATCTTCTTGCATGATGAAAACTCAACCTACGACAAGAATTTCCTTGATGCAGCAGAAGCGGGAACAGCAGAACTCGGTCTTAAGCCTGAGCAGGTTATTTTCAAGACAAATGTTCCTGAAGGTAACGAGTGCTACGAAGCAGCAGCTGACCTTGCTGACCAGGGTTGTAATGTAGTATTTGCAAACAGCTTTGGACATGAGCCTTATATTTTAAAAGCTGCAAAGGAATTCCCCGAAGTTGAATTCTGCCATGCTACAGGTACAACAGCTCATACTGAAAATGTTCCTAACTTCCACAACGCATTTGCTTCCATTTACGAGGGCAGATATCTTGCAGGTATTGCTGCAGGTATGAAGCTTAACGAAATGATTGAAAGCGGCAAAATCACAGCAGACCAGGCTAAGATGGGTTATGTAGGTGCTTACACTTACGCAGAAGTTGTATCTGGTTACACTTCTTTCTATCTTGGTGCTAAGTCCGTTTGCCCCAGCGTTACTATGGAAGTTCAGTTTACAGGAAGCTGGTATGACGAAGCTCTTGAAAAGGAAGCTGCAACAAAGCTTCTTGGAAACAAGTGTGTTCTTATCAGCCAGCATGCCGATTCAATGGGTGCTCCCACAGCTTGTGAAAATGCAGGCGTTCCCAATGTTTCTTATAACGGAAGCACACAGTCTGCTTGCCCCAACACTTTCATTGTTTCTTCAAGAATTGATTGGGCTCCCTACTTCAAGTATATCATCAACGCAGCTATGAATGATGAAGAAATTGCTGCTGATTGGTGTGAAGGCTTTGAAGCAGGCTCTGTAAAGCTTACAGATATTAATGAAAACGTAGCAGCTCCCGGAACAAAGGAAGCTATGGAAGATGCTAAGGCAAAGCTTGTTGCAGGCGAAATCCATGTATTTGATACAGCTACATTCACTGTTGAAGGAAAGAAGCTTGATTCTTACCTTGCAGATGTTGATACAGATGCTAACTATGAAAAGGATACAGAAGTTATCGCTGACGGTTACTTCCACGAATCAGAGTTCCGCAGTGCTCCTTACTTTGACATCCAGATTGACGGAATCACTCTGCTTAACAGCATGTTTTAATTAAACTTTGATATGGGGCGGGGAAATCCCCGCCCTATATTAGCTTTATATAGAAAATTTGTTCCTTGTGTTTTTTCATAAGCAAATGTGGGTGTTTATGAAAAAACATAAGAACTTTTAGGGAATGGAGAATTTTATGGAACAGAATGTTGCTCTTGAACTGAAAAACATAACCAAAACATTTGGCAGTGTTGTTGCCAACAATAATATTTCACTAAAGGTCAGGAAAGGCGAAATCCTTTCAATCCTCGGTGAAAACGGCAGCGGCAAGACTACTCTTATGAATATGGTATCGGGAATATATTTCCCCGATAGCGGACAGATTTTTGCTGACGGTGAGGAAATTGTAATTGCATCCCCGAAAGATGCTTTTGACCACAAAATAGGCATGATACATCAGCATTTCAAACTTGTTGATGTGTTTTCTGCTGCTGAAAATATAGTTTTGGGACTCAAGGACGAAAAAGGCTTTGATATGCCTAAATATATTGATAGAATCAAGGAAATAACCGAGCAGTACGGATTTGAAATGGACCCCTATAAGAAAATCTACGAAATGTCCGTATCTGAAAAACAGACCGTAGAAATTATAAAAGTTCTCTTCAGGGGTGCGGATATACTTATTCTTGACGAGCCAACGGCAGTGCTTACTCCGCAGGAAACGGTCAAGCTTTTCAAAGTTCTCCGTAATATGCGTGAGGACGGAAAGGCAATTATTATCATCACACATAAGCTTCACGAAGTACTTTCTCTTTCGGACAACGTAGCTGTTCTTCGTAAGGGGGAATATGTGGGCACAGTGAAGACATCCGAGACAAACGAAGCCGAGCTTACAGAAATGATGGTAGGAAAGAAGATTTCTCTCAACATCGAGAGAAGTCAGGCAGAAAACTGTTGTGACAGACTGATTGTTGAAAATATAGACTGTGTAAACCGTGACGGAGTAAAGCTTTTGGACAATGTTTCCTTTACAGCCCGTGCAGGGGAAATCCTTGGTATTGCAGGTATTGCAGGAAGCGGGCAAAGGGAGCTTCTTGAATCCATTGTAGGACTTCAGCATCTTAATGGCGGCGGTGTATTTTATATTGACCCAAAGACGGGTGAAAAAGAAAACCTCCGAGACAAAACACCTCTGGAAATACGTCAGATGGGTGTCCGTCTTGCTTTTGTTCCCGAGGATAGACTTGGTATGGGACTTGTAGGAAATATGGACATAGTAGACAATATGATGCTCAGAAGCTACAAAAAAGGTAAGTCAGTATTCCTGCAGAGAAAGGCTCCGAGAAATCTGGCAGAAGAGGTTATTTCCAGCCTAGAGGTTGTGACACCCTCTGCAAATACCCCCGTAAGAAGACTTTCGGGCGGTAATGTCCAAAAAATACTTGTAGGTAGGGAGATTGCATCTTCTCCTACTGTTTTAATAGCAGCATATCCCGTAAGAGGGTTGGACATAAATTCCTCTTATACAATTTATAATCTCCTCAATGAACAGAAGAAAAAGGGTGTAGCCGTAATTTTTGTCGGTGAAGATTTGGATGTTCTTCTGGAACTGTGTGACAGAATTATGGTTATCGGCTCGGGCAAAATCACGGGCGTGGTAGACGGAAGAAATACTACCAAGGAAGAAATAGGCATTCTCATGACAAAGTCCGATTCTCAAAACAATTTTGATACGAAGGGAGGAAACAGCAATGAAAAGTGTTAAAAATGCCTTTTCAACCCCGTTTTTTCATGTGATAAAGCGTGATGATATAGTGTGGTGGAAGGCTTGGCTTATAAGAATTGCATCTGTAATCCTTGCACTCATAGTAAGCGGAATAGTAACCATTCTGTTAACAGGAATAAACCCCGTGGATATGTATGTTTCTATGATTGACGGTGCAATAGGAACACCCAGACTTACTTGGAATCTTTTGCAGAATACGGCAATTCTCCTTTGTATTTCCCTTGCTGTGACTCCTGCCTTTAAAATGAAATTCTGGAACATCGGTGCAGAGGGACAGGTTTTAATAGGCGGACTTGCAACTGCAAGCTGTATGATTTTCTTTGGCGAAAAGCTTCCCACACCGATTCTGATTTTAGTTATGCTTATTACAAGCATTGTTTCGGGTGCGTTGTGGGGACTTGTTCCTGCATATTTTAAAACCCGTTTTAATTCCAATGAAACCCTTTTTACCCTGATGATGAACTATGTGGCAATACAGCTTGTTGCATACTTTACACTTGAATGGTCCGTACCGAAAGGCTCTGGAACACCCCGTACTCTTGAGTACGGACAGCTTCCTGCTTTATTCGGTCAGAAATATCTGATAAATATACTTGTAGTTGCAGTACTGACCATTGTTGCATATATTTATCTTAAATACAGTAAACAAGGCTATGAAATTTCCGTAGTAGGTGAAAGTGAAAAGACAGCAAAATATATCGGCATTAATGTTAAAAAAGTAGTTTTGAGAACAATGGCAATTTCAGGTGCCATCTGTGGTATAGCAGGATTTTTGCTTGTTGCAGGAACTGACCATTCGTTAAAAAGCGACACAGCAGGGGGAAGAGGCTTTACTGCAATTATGGTTTCGTGGCTTGCTAAATTTAATCCTGTATTTATGGTACTTACATCACTTTTAATAGTATTCCTGCAAAAGGGTGCTTCAAAAATTTCCGAGGTGTACCGTCTTAATTCATCTTTTTCTGATATCATTACAGGTATCATCATATTTTTCATTATAGGCTCAGAATTTTTTATAAATTACAAGCTTAAAATAAGCAAAAAGGAGGAAAATGTATGATTGCTACAATAATTCAGCGTGCAGTAATGCAGGGAACTCCTTTGCTGTTTGGCTCAACAGGTGAAATACTTACAGAAAAATCGGGACACCTTAACCTTGGTATCCCCGGAATTATGTATGTTGGTGCTATAAGCGGTGTTGCAGGATCATTTCTGTATGAGCAGAGTTTAGCATCACCAGAGCTTATGAATCCGTTCCTTGCGGTGCTTATTCCACTTATATGCTCTTTGATAGGCTCGACTCTTATGGGACTTATATATTGCTTCCTGACAGTAACTCTCCGTGCAAATCAGAATGTTACGGGTCTTGCGCTCACAACCTTTGGTATAGGTCTGGGTAATTTCTTCGGTGGTTCACTCATAAAGCTTGTTGACTCCGATGTTCCTTCTATTGCCCTTTCTAATACAAGCACAGTATTTAAAACCGAGCTTCCTCTGGCAGATAAGCTTGGTTGGTTTGGAGATATTTTCCTTTCCTATGGATTTTTGGTATATGTGGCAATTATTGTTGCATTGGTATCTTCCTATGTTCTTAACAAAACCCGTACAGGGCTTCATTTAAGGGCTGTCGGTGAAAGTCCCGAAACAGCCGATGCCGCAGGTATAAACGTTACTAAATATAAGTATATTTCCACCTGCATCGGAAGTGCCATTGCAGGCTTGGGCGGACTTTACTATGTAATGGACTATGCCAACGGAGTATGGTCAAACAACGGCTTCGGTGACAGAGGATGGCTTTCTATCGCTCTTGTTATTTTCTCAGTATGGCGGCCGTCTTTAAGTATTATAGGTTCTATTCTCTTCGGATTTTTGTATGTAATACCTACTTACATCCCCGGAATCACTGTAAGCACAAAGAAGCTTTTTGAAATGCTTCCCTATGTGGTTACTATTCTTGTTCTTGTTATTACAAGCATCAGGGATAAAAAAGAGAATCAGCCTCCGGCAGGACTCGGTTTACCGTATTTCAGAGAGGAACGGTAAAATATTATAGGCGGTGTGAAATAGTTACACCGCCTTTTTGGTACAAAGTAAATTACAATAACGGAGTGATATAAAGTGAAAATTGTTCTGCAACGAGTTACGGAAGCAAAAGTAGAAGTTGACGGCGAAGTAAAAGGACAGATTGGAAAAGGCTACCTGCTTTTGCTGGGTGTAGTAGCTGAAGATACCGTGGAAATTGCCGACAAAATGATTGAAAAAATCTCACGTCTCAGAATTTTTCAGGACAGCGAGGGAAAGACAAACCTCGGAATTTCTGAGGTGGATGGGGAAGTTCTCATTATTTCACAATTTACTCTTTGTGCAGACTGCAGAAAGGGTAACAGGCCCAGCTTTACAGGTGCAGGGAATCCCACTATGGCAGAGGAACTTTATGAACATATGGTAGAGAAAAGCGAAAGCCTTTTCAAGCGTGTACAAAAGGGTGTGTTTGGGGCAGATATGAAGGTTTCTCTTGTAAATGACGGGCCCTTTACTTTGGTTCTTGACAGTAACGAAATTTTAAAATAACAAAGGATGACAGCTCTTGAAACTGACACTTGACAAAAAATCATTTTACACAAAACTATATAAAATGCTTGAGGATGTAACTCCTCTTACTGTGGATTGCGGACAGCTCTGTGACGGTGCCTGCTGTGCCGTGACGGATGAAATTACGGGAATGTACCTTTTCCCCGGAGAGATAGAAATGTACAAGCCGATGCCTCGGTGGGGCGAACTTCACGACATTGACTTTACATATGACGGAGGAAAGAGTGTGGAGCTTTTTACCTGCACAGGCACTTGTGACAGAAGACTCCGACCGCTGTCCTGCAGAATTTTCCCACTTGTACCCTATGCAAAAAGGGGAGGGGAGCTTCAAATTATAATGGATATTCGCGGCAGGGGGATGTGCCCCCTTGCAACAGCAATGAAAATAGAAGACCTAGAACCATTGTTTGTTGAAAGAGTAACATCAGCAATGAAACTGTGTATGAAAGTCAGGGATACAAGAGAGTTTATATATTCCCTTTCTGAATCCCTTGATGAAGTGAAGGAGGATTTTTATGAGTTATAACTTTGCAGTAATTGACCTTGGCTCCAATTCGGTACGAATGAGCATCAATGCCCTTGAAAAAGACGGCAGTTGGGCAGTTCTGGAAAAACTTCGCTCTACCGTAAGACTCAGCGAGGGTATGACAGCAGATAATTTCCTCAAGGAAGAATCCATAAGCCGTGTTCTTGGAGCAATAGAGGAATTTGTAAAGAAAGCCAAGGAATACAAATGTGCCTCCATTGCGGCTGTTGCAACAGCGGCTTTACGCTGTGCCGCAAATAAAGACCTGTTCCTTTCACGAGTAAAGGAAAAAACGGGAATAGAATTTGAAATCATAAGCGGTGTCGAGGAGGCTTATTACAGCTATCTTGCCGTAAAGGAAACCGTTGGAATAACAGACGGTGTTATCTATGACACAGGTGGCGGAAGTACGGAGATTGTGCTGGTAAAGAACGGTGAAATAAAGCATAGTATAAGTCTTCCTTTGGGTGCCGTGATGATGACCGAAAAAATGGAGAGAAGAAGCCAGATGCAGCTTTATAAATATGTTGCATCCTACATCGGCGGAGTAAATTGGCTTGATGAGTGTGAAGGCTTGCCCCTTTACGGCATTGGAGGAAGTGCCCGTGCAATGGCAATGCTTTATAAGAAAGAATATCTTTCACCCGACAAGGTTGACGGTATCAAAATACCATACCATGCCGTTGCAAAGATTTATCAGGATATTTTCCTCACACCTCCACAAAAACGCAGAGATATAAAGGGAATGGATATTTCCCGTGCGGACATTATCCTTGCAGGACTTACCCCCGTGAAAGTGCTTATGGATATGACGGGAAGTTCCTCTGTAACAGTTTGCGCTGCAGGTGTCAAGGAGGGTGTATTCTTCCGTCTTAAGGATGAAATTTTAAGGAGCAATATGAAATGAGTATGAACATAGTTTTGGTTGAACCGGAGATTCCGCAGAATACGGGAAACATTGTCCGTACCTGCGCCGCTACCGGTGCAAGACTCCATATAGTAAAGCCTATGGGCTTTGAGATTGATGATAAGAAACTTAAAAGAGCAGGTCTTGATTATTGGCATTTCCTCAATATCAGGTACTACGAAAATCTTGACGACTTCTTTAAACAGAATCAAAATGGCAGATTTTTCTATTTAAGTTCAAAAGGAACATCATCCTATACAGATGTTAAGTTTTCAGACGGTGATTTTCTTCTTTTTGGTAAGGAAACGAAAGGTTTACCCGAAAAGCTTCTGATAGAACATCCCGAGCGTTCAATCCGTATCCCGATGATAAGTGATGCACGGTGCCTTAATCTTTCAAACTCCGTCGCAATTGTAGTCTATGAAGCCCTCAGGCAAAACAACTTTGAATCCCTTACCAAAGAATCCGATTATCTCTATGGAATAATTGATTGAATTGGCAGAATGTAAACCATTCTGGAATTTTAATTATTAAAGTGTTGAATATTGTCAAATTTGGAGGAGAAGTATATGGAATTGTTTGCATCTCATTGTATTTTTCCAACACCGGATATTTGCAAAACAGCCGAATATTATCACGAAAAACTTGGATTTAGAAGAGTTGATTACCTTAATGTAAAAGAAAAACATATATGCCTATACCGTGACAGAGTGGAATTTATACTTACTCAGTCAAACGGACAGAGGGTTTTTCCAAATCGTGAATTATATGCATATGGCGGAGATGCATATGTGATTGTAAAAGAACAGAAAGCGTTGCAGGATGAATATGAAGCAAAAGGCGTAAAAATTGTTCAGCATCTGCATAAAACTGATTATCACAATCAAGAATTTGTAATTGAAGATATAGATGGCCGTTGGATTTATTTTGGGATAAAAGAATGATTTTTTCACAACTTGGTATGAGCCTATAAAGATGTATAATGTAGCTGAATAAAAAAGTCTCCTTTGCCCAAATTGACAAGGACAACCTAAGGTGATGCAGGGATATATTGATGAAAAACATAACACATATTGAAAAAGTGGAACATAGAAATTAACTTGAAAGGAATGGATGCGGTGCAATACGATGAATTAGATATGAATAGTATAACGGATATGAAAAACCTTGTGCATACTATTATCAATAATTATATTTATCTAAAAAAACGATTCAATGTAACTATTAATTATTGCAATATAGGTAATGAATATATAGTTCATTGCAAAGGAAAAAGAGAACTTTCTTTTGGTTGTATAAAACGCGATGAATTTATGTCAAATGTCATTGATATTAGAATATATAATAACCATATTGAGTTAGTAGATTATAATACAGGCAAGCCCTATGCAAAGGATATTGATACCACAAAAATGACTGATGAAGAAAAGATTCTCTCTGCAATATCAAATTGGGAAGATTATTTTTTGAATTAAGGGGAAGACATAAATGGGATTTTTAAAAAGACTTATGTTTGGTTCTGTTGGAGAAAAATTATTAGATAAAATTATTGAAAACAGAAATATGGCCTCAAGGATAAAAGCACTTGAAGAAAGAGCCGCTGCATATATTAAAAGCGGGGAAATTGTGTATGAAAAAGCATATAATGACGCCTTGAAAACCATAAGTGAGACTGAAAACACCATAAGTAACCATATGAAATTCAGAGGAGAAGTAGCTCTCAAATTAGGTGAAAAAGTTGAGCAACGATTGCTTAAATTGGAAATAAAACGATCTTGTGTGACAGTTGCCGAAATAAAAAGAAAGATTAAAATTATCATAAACGAAAATAGGCATAGTGTTGTTAGACCATTTAATACTTTTGATGTTTTTAATATACTTTTATCAATACAAGACTACAAACATGCGGAAGAACAGCTTGATGAAGCAATTAAATACTATGAAAACATGCGAATGGAAGCGGAAAAACTTAATTTGTTTATTGATAAATTAAAAGCAATATGTAAATATCTTGAGTGTGAAAAGAAAGAAATAGAGATTCTACTCAAAAAGATTGATAATTTATTTATAGAAATTGAAGGAACTATAAACAAAAAGACAATCAGGATATTTGCATTAAAAGAAAAAAGAACAATGAAGGAACTAAAAATTATAATTAGACAAATTATATTGATTATAAAGAATAATTTTATAGAAGAGAATCTTGATGTTAATAAGAAATTTGTAGAGCAGCTAGAACTGATTAAACAAATCAATCAAAATTTGCCCGATGCACCTGTATTGAGAGAAAATGGATATTCAATTAAACTTATAAATGGAAAGGTTCATTAAAGATGGAAATTGAAGCAATAGCTTTCGTTAGAGAATATTTTTCATTATTAGAAGAATACGAAGTGAAGAAAACAGAAAACAAAAGAATTGTTGAAAAATTAAAAATTCAAACAAAAGTAATAATAAAGCATAGAGAACTATTTAACAAATATTTTGATACAAATATTCAAGATAGGGAGAGGTTTTATTCCAGGATAAATGAAACGATTGATTTTGCAATCAGTAAAGCCGACACACAACTAATCGAAATATTAAGCGAAACAGTAAAACAAGTAAAAAGACAGCAATTATTATAGATGGAGGTTGCTTATGAAATTATTTAAGAAATATGATAATGGTGAGACTGCTACATCAACAAACATGGAAGAAATTATAATTGAAAAATCAATAGAGGTAATAAAAGAAACAACGAGATGCTTTACAGAATATTCTGAATGCAGAGAAAGGGAAAAAAGTGAGAGGAAAAGAATATCAGCACAATTGCGTGCCTACTTAAAAAAAGTGGATGCAATTAGAGAAGTTGAATTGGAAAAGATAAAGTTTACGCATGAAGAGAGAATGAGTTTGCTCAATGCGGCGGATAAAGCTTTAGAAATAGCAAAACAAAACGGTGATGTTAGGATTGTTAAAATGACATTTGAGTTTATAAATGAGACGTTAAATAAGGTTGGTTATGCAGATAAAGTATCTGTAAATGGGAGTTTATTAATAGAAGATTAATTATGTTAACATAAGAAAAACATATGAAGTGCCTAATAATTGCGAAGGTGTGAAAATATGAATAAAAAGATTATAATAGGTATATGTACATTGTTTATATTGGTCATTTTAGGAATATTGTTGTTTTTTTATTACTACTTGCCACTTGATACATATAATATGGCAAAATCTAATGAAAGTGAATTTGATATCTATTGTGCCATTGATCAATATGGGGATATTTTGGGATTTAAAGATAGCAGAGAAAATATCGAAAGTCTGGCAAAATATATTTTTGATGAGAATTATCATATACAATTTAATTTGACTGCAAGAATAAACGATTACGGAATACCGAAGATAAAATATATGCCTGAAGAAAACTCTCAAATTATAGAACGAGTGGAAATGATAGAAAATGTTAAGGATGTAGCTTATTTACCATTTTGTGATATGTGGGGGAATTTTGAGGATGCCTTTTTTGCTCTTCTTGGAAATGGTAGTGTGATACGCGTACAGGAAGAGTTGGATTCAAAAGAGGAGTATGCCGAAAGAGAATTTATAGTTAAAGATTTAGAAAGAGATTTCTTTGATGCAGAATGGGCGAACATATCTAAAATTTCAAACTCTTGTTCCCATATAGTAGGTCTCAGATATGATGGAACGGTAGTGGCGGCAGGGAATAACAGTACAGGGCAGTGTGACACGGAGCTATGGAGTGATATAATAGATGTAGTAGCTGGAGAAGGATTTACTGTTGGATTAAAGTCAGATGGAAAAGTTGTTATTGCTATGTATGACAGGAAAAGTTATATTAGAAAAACACCTGACGAAAGTACAATTGTAAGGGAAGAGTATGAAGGAGCAAAAGAGTTTGAGGAAATTCATACATGGGATAATATAATAAAATTATCAGCTGATTTAAATCATATTGTAGGTTTAACTGAAGATGGAAAAGTTGTTGCAACCGGACAAAATAGGTATGGACAGTTAAACGTTGATAATTGGACAAATATTGTTGATATTCGTACAACAGAAATGACTACATTTGCCATGGACAATAATGAAAATATTTATTTTACTGAACGATTGAAGTAATTATATCGAAGAAAATAAATAAAAAGGTTCACCGAATTTCGGTGAACCTTTTATGTACTCATCTGTAAACGTGGAATCCATTACCTACAATCTGCTGTGATTCTGAGAATATGATAAATGCTTCGGGGTGAATTTCAAGGATTTTCCGTTGGAATTCAGGAATTTCAACTTCTTTTAATGCACACATAAGAGTTTCTTTTTTCTCCATTGTGTACGCACCCACAACATCAATAATTGTGACTCCGCGGGGGGAAGTGGAAACAAGTTTTTTTGATATTTCAACACCCTTTTCCGTTACCACAAAAGCAAGCTTTGATACATTTAATTTCTGTATCAGCCAGTCAACGGAAAATGTTGAAAGGAAGAGTGCTACAATGCCCCACAATGCCAAATCAATCTGCCTGAATGTTATAAGTGATGTCATAATAACTGCGGCATCCACAAAAAGAAGAAGCTTTCCGATTTTGAAATGGGGGAAGAAGTGCTGAAGAAGTCTTCCCAGAATATCAGTACCACCGGTAGAACCGCCTGAGAGAAGCGTTATTCCAATACCAAAACCGTAGAGGAGTGAACCAAACACGGAAGCTAAAACAATATCGTCTGTCATAGGCGGAAGCTCGGAAAAAATCTGTACAAACAGAGAAATATTTGCCGCACCGATAATTGTTTTAAAAACAAATTCTTTGCCGATTACCTTAAAGGAAATCAGAAGAAACAGAATGTTTATTACCGCAAAGGAAAGTCCAGGCGGTATTTTTGCAATATGATAAAGAATTGTGGAAAGACCCGAAACACCACCGCTTACAACTTTGTTGGGAGTAAAGAACACACTGATACCAAAAGCGGTTATTATAGGTCCGATTAAGAAAAGAATATTGTTTTTAATTTTTTCCTTTGTCATTAAATTTGACATCATTTGTTTGTTATGCATAAAATCACCTTTTAACTTTTTTCAATTGGTAATTTTAGCACCGAAAACAGGATAATGCAATATTAATTGTAAAAATTAAAATAAATAGTAAAATATTTTGCTGATTAAAAATGAAACCAAAAATAATTTGGGAAAATAATGAAATACAATAAATATTCAAACAAGCATCTTGTCAAGAACACCCCCTAAAATTTATAAAATAACAGTTGTTTTTTTACTGTATATATTGTATAATAAGATAGTTAAAGGAGTGGTTATTATACAAAGCAGAACTCTTTACGATTTAAAAAAAATAGTTGAACGCGACCCTGCGGCAAGAAATATATTTGAAGTGGCACTTCTTTATCCCGGATTCCATGCGGTGTTGTTTCACCGTTTAGCGCATATGCTGTATAAGTGCCATCTTAGGTTTATTCCCCGACTTATAAGTCAGCTTGTCAGATTTTTTACCAAGATTGAAATTCATCCCGGTGCAACAATCGGCAAGGGTCTACTTATCGACCACGGGTGCGGTGTTGTAATCGGCGAAACAACCATAATCGGTGACGACTGTACGATTTACCAGGGCGTAACCCTTGGCGGTACGGGTAAGGATAAGGGAAAACGTCACCCCACCTTGGGAAACAATGTTATGGTGGGTGCAGGTGCAAAAATACTTGGTCCCTTTACCGTTGGCGATAACTGTAAAGTTGCCGCAAATGCAGTGCTTCTTCGCGAGGTGGAGCCTGACAGCACTTGTGTAGGTGTTCCTGCAAGAGTTGTTAAGCGCGGCGATAAGCGTGTTGACAATCTTGACCAGGTGCATATACCCGACCCTGTGAGTCAGGAACTTTGCAGAATGAGTGCTAAAATTGACAAGCTTACCGAGGAATTGGAAGCATTAAAAAATAATGACAGCGAAAGGTGAATTTTATGAAACTGTATAATACATTAACCCGTTCAAAAGAAGAATTTAAACCACTTGTTTCCGGTGAGGTAAAGATGTACTCCTGTGGACCTACGGTTTATAACTATTTCCACTTGGGAAACGCCCGTCCTTTCATCGTATTTGATTGCTTAAGACAGTTCCTCGAATACAGAGGATACGATGTAAAGTTTGTACAGAACTTTACCGATGTTGATGATAAGCTTATTAACAAAGCAAGGGAAGAGGGTACAACAGTTCCTGAAATTGCAGAAAAGTATATCAAAGAATATTTTGTTGATGCCAAGGCTCTTGGAATCAAGGAGGCATCCGTACATCCCCGTGCAACGGAGAATATTGATGCAATCATTGAAACTGTGCAGACACTTATCGATAAAGGCCACGCATACGAGGTTGAGGGAGATGTTTATTTCTCCGTTGAAAGCTATAAGGATTATGGTAAACTCAGTCACCAGCCTCTTGAAGATTTGGAAAGCGGTGTCCGTAAGGAGCTTGACGATAAGAAGCATCATCCCATGGACTTTGCTTTGTGGAAGAAGAGAAAGACCGACGACGAGATCGGTTGGGAAAGCCCTTGGGGAATCGGCAGACCCGGTTGGCATATTGAATGTACAGCCATGGTTAATCGTTACCTCGGCCATACAATCGATATTCACAGCGGCGGCTTCGACCTTATTTTCCCCCATCATGAAAATGAAATAGCACAGAGTGTATGTGCAAACGGCACACCCTTTGCTAACTATTGGCTTCACAACGGCTTTATCAACGTAAATAATGAGAAAATGAGCAAATCCCTCGGCAACTTCTTTACCGTTCGTGATATTGCAGCAAAATACGACTACGAGGTTATCCGTTTCTTCATGCTTTCTGCACATTACAGAAGCCCCATTAACTTCTGTGACGAGCTTATGGATGCGGCAAAGAACGGTCTTGAAAGAATTTATAACTGTCTTGATAATATCGATTTCCTCCTTGGCAATGCTCCCGACGGAGAAGCAGGGGACGAAATAAAGACAGCTATGGAAAACTATAAAAATAAATTCATCACCGCAATGGAGGATGACTTAAATACGGCAGATGCAATCTCCGCAATTTTTGAAGCAGTACGCTTTGCAAACAGTATGACCTCTCCCAATAAGACAGAGCTTCTTCTTGCAAAGGATACTATTCTTGAGCTTGGCAATGTTCTCGGTCTTCTTAAAAATACCGAAAAAGCAAGCCTTGATGATGAAATCGAGGCACTCATTGCCGAAAGAACTCAGGCAAGAAAAGACAAAAATTGGGCACTTGCCGACAAAATTCGTGACGACCTTAAGGCAAGAGGTATCGTTCTTGAAGATACTCCCGACGGAGTAAAATGGAAAATTGAGAAGTAAGGGAGAAAAGATATGCTTTTTACGGCAGAAGAACTTAATCCCAGAGAATACAGCCCCCTGGCACTTGCATATATAGGTGACACGGTGTATGACCTTTTTATAAGGACAAAGGTAATGGCAAGGGGCAACCGCCATGTTACCGAAATGCACAAGGAATCGGTCAGCTTTGTCAAGGCACATTCGCAGTCGGTAAGTGCATATGCCCTTGAAGAGGTTCTTACCGAGGATGAGATGCGTGTTTTAAAGTGGGGCAGAAATGCGAAGAGCAACACCACACCAAAGAATGCCGACGTTACTGAGTATCGTATGGCAACGGGATTTGAAACTCTTGTGGGTTACCTTTATCTTTCGGGCGAGGACGAGAGACTCTCGTATCTGCTCAATTTTGCTTATAACGCGGTTGTAAACAGTGAAAAATAGTTTAATTTTTACATAGGAGTGATAGTAACAATGAAAAATTCCACTAAACTTCATGCCTACAAGGCAAGAAAGCATGCTATTACAGGTATTTACAATGCTGCCTCCGGTCATCCCGGCGGAAGCCTTTCAATAGCAGATATTCTGTCAGTGCTTTATTTTGAAAAAATGAATATCGACCCTCAGAATCCCAAGATGGCTGAACGTGACAGATTTGTTCTTTCCAAAGGTCACTGTGCACCCATCCTCTACGGTGTACTTGCAGAACGTGGATTTTTCCCCACGGAGCTTTGCAGCACATTGCGTAAGGCAGACAGCATTCTTCAGGGACATCCTGATATGAAAGGCGTTCCAGGTGTAGATATGTCCACAGGTTCTCTCGGTCAGGGTATATCTGCTGCAAACGGTATGGCACTTTCCTCTAAACTCGATAACAAGGATTACAAGGTTTACGCAATTATGGGCGATGGTGAAATTGAAGAGGGTCAGGTTTGGGAGGCAGCTATGTTTGCAGCTCATTACAAGCTTGACAATCTTGTGGCATTCCTTGACTTTAACGGTCTTCAGATTGACGGTGACATCAGAGAGGTTATGAATTCTACACCTATTGACAAGAAGTTTGAAGCTTTTAATTGGAATGTAATCACAATTGACGGACATGATTATGACCAGATAAGAAATGCAATCGACGAAGCTCATACCGTAAAAGGTAAGCCCACTATCATTATTTCCAAGTGTATTAAGGGTAAGGGCGTTTCCTTTATGGAAAATCAGGCAGGCTGGCACGGTGCTGCTCCCAACAAGGAACAGTTCGAGCAGGCAATAGCAGAACTTGATGCAGCAATCGCAGAGCTTGAAGCTGAATAAGAAAGGAATGTGAAAAAATATGGCTATTGGTGATAAGAAAGCAACTCGCGAAAGCTACGGTATGGCTCTCGCTGAGCTTGGTGAAAAATATGATATTGTTGTTATGGACGCGGACCTTTCCAAATCAACAAAGACTGATACATTCAAGAAGAAATTCCCCGAAAGATTTATAAACACAGGTATTGCCGAGGGTAATATGCTTTCCACAGCAGCAGGTCTTGCATCAACAGGCAAGATTGTATTTGCAAGCTCCTTTGCAATGTTTGCAGCAGGTCGTGCTTTTGAGCAGATTCGTAACTCTATCGGTTATCCTCACCTCAATGTAAAGATTGGTGCTACACATGCAGGTATCTCTGTTGGTGAAGACGGTGCTACACATCAGTGCCTTGAGGATATGGGGATTATGCGTACCATTCCCGGTATGGTTATCCTTAACCCTGCTGACCATGTAGAGGCTATGGCAGCTGTTGAAGCAGCTGTTAAGTATGAGGGCCCCGTTTACCTTCGTTTTGGCAGACTTCCTGTTCCTCAGATTTTCGATGAAAATACATACAAATTTGAAATAGGCAAGGGTGTACAGCTTGAAGAAGGCACAGATGCAACTATAATTGCAACAGGTCTTATGGTGCCCTATGCTCTCGAAGCCCGTGAACTTCTTAAGGCAGATGGTATCGATGCGGCTGTTGTAAACATCCACACAATCAAGCCCATTGACAGAGAAATCATTAAGAAAGCCGCCCAGAAGACAGGTGCAATCGTTACTGCAGAAGAGCATAATGTAAATTGCGGTCTTGGCAGTGCAGTTGCAGAGGTTCTTTGCGAAGAGTGTCCCGTTCCTATGCTCCGTGTAGGTACTCAGGACGTATTCGGTAAGAGTGGTAAGCCCTACGAACTTCTTAAGGAGTACGGACTTTCTGCAGAAAACATTGCAGAAAACGTAAAGAAAGCAATAGCCAAAAAGAAATAATCCCGAAGGGAATTATACTGATGAATGAGCTTTTAAATAAGTTAAATACACAGCAGAGAGAGGCCGTTGAGTATATCAACGGTCCTCTTCTGGTATTAGCAGGTGCAGGAAGCGGTAAGACGAGAGTGCTTACCCACCGCATTGCATATATGATACACGAAAAGGGAATATCCCCATGGAACATCCTTGCAATTACCTTTACTAATAAGGCGGCACGGGAAATGCTTGACAGAGTAGAAAAGCTTGTGGGTGCCGATGCCAATGATATGTGGGTAAGGACATTTCACTCCGCTTGTGTGCGTATTCTCCGCCGTGATATTGACAGACTCGGCTACGATACAAGATTTAATATTATAGATACAGACGACCAGAAATCTTTGGTTAAGGAATGTTTAAAAGAACTCGGGCTTGAAGAAAAACAGCTCCCACCAAGGAGTGTAATGAGTGAGATTTCCTTTGCCAAGGACAATCTCATAACACCTGCAGAGTATATGCTTGACTTTGCAGACGATTACAGAAAAAAGCAGATTGCAAAGGTTTATGCCCTCTATCAAGAGAAGCTTAAAACGGCAAACGACCTTGATTTTGACGACCTCATTATGCTGACAGTCAAGCTCTTTCAGGAAAATGAGGATGTCTTAGAATTTTACAGAAACAAATTTAAGTTTATCCTTGTTGATGAGTATCAGGATACCAACAAGGCACAAAACGAGCTTATAATTCTTCTGGCAGGAGCGCACCGCACCCTCTGTGTTGTAGGTGCTGACGATCAGAGTATATATAAATTCCGCGGTGCGGATATTACAAACATTCTTGACTTTGAAAAGGCTTTTCCCGAAACTAGGACAATCCGACTTGAACAGAATTACCGTTCAACGGAAAACATTCTCAATGCTGCAAACAATGTTATAAAAAACAACTACGGCAGAAAAGGGAAGAAGCTCTGGACAGATAAAGGCAAGGGGAACAAAATTTCCGTTTATAAGGCGCAAAATGAACACGATGAAGCGTCCTACATAGCTGAAACAATGTCAGCTCTTTCACGTGACGGTTACAGTTATAACAATATGGCGGTGCTTTACAGGGCGAATGCTACCTCCCGTGTGCTTGAAGAAGTTTTTATGCGTAAAGCAATTCCGTACAGAGTTTTATCGGGACTTCGTTTCTATGACAGAAAAGAAATCCGTGATATGATTGCATACCTCCGTCTTATAAAAAATAATGACGACGATATAAGCCTCAGGCGTATTATAAATACACCCTCAAGAAAAATCGGTAAGGTAACTCTTGATAAAATTTCTGCGGCGGCTCAGCGTGAAAATTGTAGTATGCTTAAAGCAATAGGGTCTCACCGTGATACTCTAGGAAACTCAGTTGCAGAGTTTTATGATACCATTGCTTACCTTTGCGGTTTTGAAAGGGAAAATAAAATCAGTGACCTTGTAAATGAAGTGTTTGAAAAAACGGGCTACCGCAAATTTCTTGAAACCGATGAAAAGGGGGAAGAGCGTACAGATAATGTGTACGAGCTTATAAACGGTGCCGCAAATTACGAAGACAATAACGAAGAAGCTACGTTTCAGGATTATATGGATAATCTTGCACTCATAAGTGACATAGATAATTATGATGAAGAGCTTGATGCCGCAATATTTATGACAATGCACGCGGCAAAGGGTCTTGAATTTCCCATAGTATTCCTTTGTGGCTTTGATGAGGGTATATTCCCAAATATGGCAAGCTGTTACAGTAGTGAGGAACTTGAAGAAGAAAGAAGACTTTGTTATGTAGGTATTACCCGTGCACAGGAAATGCTTCATATAACAACCGCAAACAGCAGAATGCTCTACGGAAAAACTTCCCCATACAGACCCTCAAGATTCCTTGATGAAATCCCCAATGAACTTCTGGATGTAACAGATAACACCCCCAAGGTGAATGACAGTTGGCTTGCGAAAACAGAAAGCTATTCATATTCAGCCGCTTCGGAAAGCTCTCTTTTTGCAAAGAGTACAACTACGCAGGTTAAATCAAGCGGTGAAACATTCCGACCGGGCGATACAGTGACTCACAAGAAATTTGGACGGGGAATTATAATTGATGCAACTCCCGTGGGAAATGACATACATTACGAAATAGCATTTGAAAGCGTAGGTACCAAGAATCTTCTCGGTCTTTACGCAAAACTTCAAAGGTGTGATTAACTATGTATAACGATTTTGCTTATATCTACGACAAACTTATTAATGATGTGGATTATAAGGAATGGGCAGATTACTACTTTAAAATATTTCAAAGATATGGCCTCAGTCCCAAATTGGGGCTTGACCTTGGTTGCGGTACGGGAAATCTTACGGTAGAGCTTTCAAAACGTGGTATCGAAATGACAGGCGTTGACCTTTCCGAGGATATGCTGATGGTTGCCCGTGAAAAGTCCGATGGGTTAGATATTCTCTACCTTAATCAGGATATGACGGAGTTTGAACTCTACGGTACGGTGGATTTTATCGTTTCCAGCCTAGACTGTATCAATTACATAACCGACAAGAGGGATTTGCTTAAGGTTATGAAACTTGCAAACAACTATCTTGAACCTGGCGGACTTTTTATCTTTGACATAAATACCTGTCATAAGCTTGAAAATGTTATAGGTGACAACACCTTTATTTTAGAGGATGATGACTGCTTCTGCTCCTGGCAGAACGAATACGACAAAAAGAGAGGGTTAAGCGATTTTTACCTGACTTTCTTTATGAAAAACGGGGAAAGCTATACAAGATTTGACGAGCATCATACCGAGCGCGCCTATGAAATTGAGGAAATAAAGGCACTTATAAAAAGCTCGGGAATGCGCCTTTTGAAGGTATACCATAACCTCAGCTTTGAAAACCCGAAGAAAAACAGCGAGAGAGTATTTTTTGTAGCACAGGAACAGGGGAAATAAGTATGATAATCGTAATAGGCGGCGGTGCAGCAGGTATGCTTGCTTCCGTACGGGCGGCAGAAAAGGGCGCATCGGTGACACTTATTGAACGAAATAATGATGTGGGGAAGAAAATAAGAATTACCGGCAAGGGCAGGTGCAATGTTACAAACGCCTGCGCTACCGAGGAAATCTTTGAAAACATTCCCACAAACCACAGATTTTTATACAGCGCAATATATAGCTTTACAAACTATGATGTGATGAGCTTCTTTGAAGAGTGCGGAGTCCCTCTTAAAGAAGAGCGAGGTCAGCGTGTCTTTCCCGTAAGTGATAAAGCGGCAGATATTGTATCGGCACTCAGACGGAAAATGCAGGAACTTAATGTCAATGTAGTAAACGGTAGAGTTACGGACATTATGGTAGCTGACGGAAAAGTCAAGGGTGTAAAAACTGAAAAATCCACCTATTTCTGCGACAGCGTAATTATAGCAACCGGCGGAAAGAGTTACCCACTTACAGGCTCTACGGGAGACGGGTACGAAATGGCTGAAAAGCTCGGGCACAGTATAAAACCCATCAAACCTGCTCTTGTACCCGTTGAAACGAAGGAAAGTACGAAAGAGCTTATGGGACTTTCGCTCAGGAATATTTCCGTAACTGTTTTTGACTCCAAGGGAAAGAAAAAATTCTCCGATTTCGGGGAAATGCTCTTTACCCACTTCGGACTCACAGGTCCCGTGATACTTTCATCGAGCAGTCATATGGGAGAAAATCCCGAAGATTGCCGTATAGAAATCGACTTAAAACCTGCTCTTGACGAGCAGACCTTGGATAAGAGAATACTAAGGGATTTTGAAAAGTACCAGAACAGAAACTTTGAAAATTCTCTCTCCGATTTACTTCCGAACAAAATGATTGAATACATTGTGGGAAAATCTGGTATAGACAGATACAAGAAAGTAAACAGCATTACAAAGGATGAGAGAAAGACACTTCTGGGCCTTTTAAAACACCTTGCATTTACCGTTAAAGGTTATCGACCCGTAGCGGAGGCAATAGTAACCTCGGGCGGTGTGAATGTAAAGGAAATAAACGCATCAACAATGGAAAGTAAACTTGTGCAGGGCTTATACTTTGCAGGAGAGGTTATAGATGTTGATGCATACACCGGCGGCTTTAATCTGCAGATAGCATTTTCTACGGGCTACCTTGCAGGCGATTGCGCCGCAGAAAAGGAGCTTTCAGTATGACAAAAATAGCAATTGACGGACCTGCAGGTGCAGGGAAGAGCAGTATCTCGAAAAAGGTTGCAAAGGCACTCGGCTACATCTATATCGATACGGGTGCAATGTACCGCACAGTAGGTCTTAAAGCGGTAAGATGCGGAATTGATACTAAGGACAGCGAGGGTGTGGCATCAATCCTCCCCGAACTTGATATTGACATCAGACACGAGGGTGTTGAACAGCATATTTTCCTCGACGGGGAAAATGTTTCGGACAAAATCCGTACCCCTGAAATTTCAATGGCGGCAAGTAATGTTTCAGCTATTCCTGCCGTAAGAGTAGCGCTTGTAGACCTTCAGCGAAAGCTTGCCGAGAATCATGATGTTGTGATGGACGGCAGAGATATAGGAAGCTTTGTCCTTCCTGATGCAGAGGTCAAGATTTTCCTTACCGCATCCGTAGATGCTCGTGCTCAAAGACGATACAAGGAGCTTTTGGAAAAAGGCGAAACGGTGGATTTTGAAGCTGTAAGGGAGGATATGATTATCCGTGATGAGCAGGATTCCACCCGTGCAGTATCACCCCTTGTAGTGGCAGACGGTGCTACGGTAATAGATACCTCAGCACTTAACTTTGAAGAATCAGTAAACGCAGTTATTGAACATATAAGGAGTAACATAAGATGAATTTTTACACAATTGCAGTTAACATAGTGCACGTAATAATGAAGGTATTTCTGCTTTTTAAGGTGAAAGGTAAGGAGAATATTCCCGAAGAAGGCGCCTTTCTTCTGTGCTCCAACCACCGCTCCTATAAAGACCCGATATTTATTGCGGCAGGATGTAAGCGTCAGCTCACATTTATGTCAAAGGAAGAACTTTTTAAAAAACCCGTTTTAGGCTGGCTCATAAAATCTCTGGGTGCATTTCCTATAAGGCGTGGAAAAGGTGATGCCGCAGCTGTAATGGCAACACTTAAAATAATGAAAAAGGGAGGGGCAACCCTCATTTTTCCCGAGGGAACAAGAATGAAAAAAGGGGAGAGGAAGCAGATAAATTCAGGTATTGTCCGTCTTGCAATTCAGTGTAAT
The DNA here is from genome assembly GCA_045661145.1 of Clostridia bacterium. Lineage (GTDB taxonomy): Bacteria > Bacillota > Clostridia > UMGS1883 > UMGS1883 > UMGS1883. The sequence goes on from JAZRFC010000060.1 coordinate 22,103, forward strand.
GTGCCCATTGTTCCTGCATATCTTACATGGAATTCTGTTACATATGGTAAACCCATAAATTATGATGAATACACAGAAAGTGTCCACGACGGTGATGTGATGCAATCTCTTGCTGACGGACTTATGGATACAATATACACTTTGGGTGAAAAGAATGAGTAAAACAGTAAAAATTGCGGAAAAGGCAGGCTTCTGCTTTGGAGTCAGCCGTGCCGTAAAGATAACACAAGAGGGTATTGACAATGGTAAAAAGATTGCAACCCTCGGACCTATTATTCATAACAGTGCTGTGGTAGAGTCTTTTAACAGCCAAGGTGCAAGAATAATAGAAAGTCCCTCGGATGTCCTTCCGGGAGAAACAGTTATAATACGTAGCCACGGCATCAAAAAAAGTGAGCAGGAAATTCTGGAGAAAAACGGCATTCAGTTTATTGATGCAACCTGCCCCTTTGTAAAGAAAATTCACAATATTGTTGCCGAAGCCTATGAAAATAAATATGATATTGTTATTATAGGCGATAAAAACCATCCCGAGGTTATCGGAATCAACGGGTGGTGCGAAGACAGTGCAACTGTCATTGATAGCGAAGAACAAGCTCGAAAATTAGAGTTTCAAGCTGAAAAAACAGTATATGTTGTAGCACAAACTACATTTGAACGCGAATTATGGAAAAAAATTACGAAAATTATAAAAAACACTTGCCAAAGTGCCATAGTTTTTGATACAATATGTAGTGCTACGAATGAACGACAAAAATATGCAGCTGAGCTTGCAAAAGTCAGCGATGTATTTGTTGTCGTCGGCGGTAAACACAGCTCCAATACCAAGAAGCTGTATGATATTGCCGCACCGCTTTCAAACCATACTTTTTTGGTTGAGGAGGCAGGTGAACTGCCTAAAGGTATTATGTCCCTTGGCAATTCGTTCGGTATAACCGCCGGTGCATCAACACCGGAGCATATAATTAAGGAGGTTTTGGAAACCATGGTAGAAGAAAAAAACACTAATATTCAAGGAAATGGAGAGCCCACATTTGCCGAGGCGTTTGAACAATCCCTCGTCACTTTAAATACAGGACAGGTTGTAAGTGGCACAGTTATCAGCATTACTCCCACAGAAGTGTATGTAGATCTCGGCTACAAGGCTGACGGTATCATCCCTGCGGACGAGCTTACAGATGACCCTTCTGCAAACCCTGCTGACATTGTTAAGGTTGGCGACGAAGTAGAAGTGTTTGTTGTAAGAGTAAATGACGGTGAGGGCTATGTTAAGCTTTCCAAGAAGAAGATTGATGCAATCAAGGGTTGGCAGACAATCGAAGCAGCTTACGAGTCCGGCGAAATCCTTACAGGTAAGATTGTAGAGAATGTTAACCGCGGTGTAATCGCTCTTGTTAACGGCTCAAGAATCTTTATCCCCGCTTCAATGGCAAGCGAAAGATTTATGAAGGACCTTCAGCCCCTCGTTGGTACTGAAGCAAGCTTCAAGATTGTAAACATCCGTGACGACAGACGCGGCAAGAAGGCAATCGGTTCCATCAAGGTTGTTGCTCAGGCAGAGCGTGCTGAAAAGGCAGCAGCATTTATGGCTGATGTAGAAGAGGGTAAGGTTTACACAGGTACTGTTAAGACTCTTACAGACTTCGGTGCATTTGTTGACCTCGGCGGCGTAGATGGTCTTATCCCGATTTCTCAGCTCAGCTGGCAGAGAATCAAACATCCCTCCGAAGTTGTTAAGGTTGGCGATCAGGTAGAAGTTTCAATTCTCAAGGTTGACAAGGAAGCTCAGAAGATTTCTCTCGGCTACAAGAAGATTGAAGACAATCCCTGGGAAATTGCAAAGAGAACATTCAACGAAGGTGACGTTGTAAACGTAAAGGTTGTTCGTCTTGTTCCTTTCGGTGCATTTGTTGAACTTATTCCCGGAATTGACGGTCTTATTCACATTTCCCAGATTGCTAATAAGAGAATCGGCAAACCCGAAGATGTTCTCACAGTTGGCGAAATGGTAGACGCTAAGATTACAGAAATTAAGTGGGATGAAAAGAAGATTGGTCTTTCCATCCGTGAACTTCTTGCTCCTGAAGCACCTCAGGAAGAAGTAGCAGAAGAAGCTCCTGCAGAGGAAGCTCCCGAAGCAACAGAAGAATAATCCATAAACGAAAAAGCCTTGATGTTTTTACATCAGGGCTTTTTTGCTATATGAAGAACATATTCGTCTGTCTCAACTTTTGTTTTCGGGAAATCCAGCGAAAGTGATTTCAGTTTCCCTAAATCAGTAATTCCGGTCCCGATACATTTAAGATATGCCTCTTTGGCAGTCCATATTTCAAAAAAACGGTGCAATATATCAGTGCTTGCATCTTGGCTGTATTCTGAATTGTCGGGAATATGTCCAAATATATATGATAATTCTTTATCGTTGCAAATCCTTTTTGCCAGCTTTAAAGTAATAGGCCGTACAACTTCTATATCAACCCCAACTTCTTGGTCGGAAATGACAGCAGCTACTATACCACCGCTGTGACTGATGTTAAAATATAAATCAGGCTGATTTTCGCAAAACAGCTTTCCGTTTTTATCTGCCGATATAATAAAGGATTCTTTTGCTTTCCCACTTGCATCAGAGAGTAATTGCCTTACCAACAATTCACCTGCGAGTGTGCATTTTTTTGTGTCTTCATCTTTATATCTGATAACTTTTTCTTTTCTCAAAGAAGTCATATAAGAAAAACTTTCTTTATAATCCTGCTTAGAAAAATCATATAGGTTTTTTATAATGTATTTAAGCACCTGTAACATCCTTTTAAAATAATTTCTTTCTATTCAATTATATTAAATAAATATAAGTTTTTCAATATATAATAGAATATGATGTGAAAAAAATGCTGTCAATTAATGTTTTTTGTAAATTCCATTGAAATTTAAATTGTTTTGTTGTACAATATTTTAGTATTACGTATCCGGGAGATAAATTATGAACTTAGCATTTTTTATTGAAAACTTTTTACTTGGTGTAGGCTTGGCGATGGATGCTTTCTCAGTTTCCTTGGTGAACGGAATAAGTGAACCTTGTATGAAAAAGAAGAAAGTAATAACAATTGCTTTGGTATTTGCGATTTTTCAGGCTGTAATGCCCCTTATCGGTTGGCTTTGTGTACATACTATTGTTGATAAGTTTGAAGCTTTCAGACCGTTCATTCCCTGGATTGCATTTTTACTTCTGTTATATATTGGCGGAGGGATGATAAAGGACGGGATAAAGGCAGAGGAAACTTCGGAATTATGTAAACAGAAAATAGGATTTACAGCTCTCATTATTCAGGGTATAGCCACATCAATAGATGCTCTTTCCGTAGGATTTACTTTGGCTACATATAATGTGATTTTGGCATTGACTGCCGCTACCGTAATTGCCGCCGTTACATTTGTAATATGCTCTGGTGGTGTGGTTATAGGAAAACGATTCGGTACATATCTGTCAAATAAATCTCTGATTCTCGGAGGTTCTATCCTATTGTTTATAGGCGTTGAAATTTTAATAAAAGGAATTATATAAGAAAAAGCTTATCCATTAAGGATAAGCTTTTTTGCTTTAGTCTTTAAAAAGTTCTTTGCAGGAAGAAGCAAGTCCTGCTAAGGATTGTATCTCGGAGGGAATAATAATTTTTGTTGCCTGCCCGTCAGCAACCTTTTCCATTGTTTCAAGAGACTTTATTGCAACATAGGACTGAGACGGATTTGCTTCGTTGATTTTTCTTATACCCTCGGCAATAGCTGTCTGTACGGCAATAATTGCCTCAGCCTCACCCTCAGCCTCACGGATTGCAGACTGCTTTTTAGCCTCTGCACGAAGAATTGCAGATTCTTTTTCACCTTCAGCCATAAGAATTGATGAACGTTTTTCACCTTCTGCACGGAGAATAGCTTCACGGCGTTCACGTTCTGCCTTCATCTGCTTTTCCATTGCATTCTGAATTTCCTTGGGAGGAATGATGTTTTTAAGCTCTACACGGTTGATTTTAATACCCCACGGGTCAGTTGCTTCATCAAGAATTGCACGCATCTTTGTATTAACGGTATCTCTCGATGTAAGTGTTCCGTCAAGGTCAAGGTCACCTATAATATTACGGAGAGTTGTTGCTGTAAGATTTTCAATTGCCATCATAGGTCTTTCCACGCCATATGTGTAAAGCTTGGGGTCAGTAATCTGAAAATAGATTACTGTATCAATCTGCATAGAAACATTATCCTTCGTAATAACCGGCTGGGGAGGGAAGTCAACAACCTGTTCCTTGAGATTAACCCTTTTGGAAATACGGTCAATAAAAGGAACCTTAATATGAAGTCCAACGCTCCAGGTTGTGTAGTAGCCGCCCAATCGTTCAATGACGTAAGAATAAGCCTGGGGGACAATTTTGATGTTTGAGATAATCAAAACCAAAACAATAAAAACAAGAAATAGTACCAAATTAAATTCCATAATATTCTCCCTTTCTTATTTAATTTCTTCTACTATTAACTTTACACCATCAATTTCTTTTACAGTTACATGTGCTTCTTTGGGAATAGCATCTCCTGATACGCTTCTTGCACTCCACTCGAGTCCTCGTATTTTAACTGAACCTTTTGCATTTATGTTGGAAATTTCCTCTGTTACAACGGCGGACTGACCGATGAGTGCATCCGCATTTGTTTTAGCATTAGGAGTGGTCCTAAGCTTCTTTACAAATTTTTTTGTAAATATTAAGAGAACTGCAGATACAAGAACAAATACAACTGTTTGAACTGTTTTATTTAGATTCAGCAAGGCGCAGACAAAAGCCGCTAATGAACCGCCTGCAAACCATATGCATATAAACTGTGTTGTAGCAATTTCAAGTACAATCAATGCTACGAGCAGGATTAACCATAGTATTTCCATAAATATCACCTCTAATTAAGATATTTGTCAAATACGTTCAAAGTACCGCTTGGTGAGTCAATAAAATAAGGTCTTGCGAGATTGTCGCCATCCCAATCGGTTGCGTGCCACCATATACCTACTTTTATTTTATTGTATTTGGGAAGCACCTTAAACATATCATCTATCCATTTAATCTTATCTCCGCCGATTGCCGAGCAAGCATATTCAGTAATCATCATAGGCTTTTCGTTAATTTGCAAAGCTCTTTTATAAATGGGTGAGTAAATTTCATCGAAGCTTCTCCATGTTTCCCCTTTGTAATATGTTCCCGTATTGTATCCTGTAATTCCGTATACGTCAACATACTCATCTCCGGGATAATATAGTGCTTCATTGTTCCACTTGTAATTAGGAAAGCTTCTTTCATTGGGATTCCACACCCATATGGTGTTGTCACAACCTGCTTCATCAAATATTTTGTACAGATATTTGTAAAGCTCCACATAAATCTGAGGGTCACGGGAGGTATGGTATGCACAGTAATTGCACCAATCCCCGTTCATTTCATTAAAGGGTCTGAAAAGAACTGTAACATCGGGATACTTTGCAATCATATTTGCATAGGCGTAAATAAAGCTGTCATAATTTCCGTTAAGAATCTCATATATCATATTTGATGAAGTATATTTTCTTGAAAGGGGAGTCTGTAATGTAAGTTCAATAGCCCTGCCTGACTCCTGAGCATAGCGGAGATTTCCTTCAACGGCAGAAACATATTCATTTACACGTCGCATATATTCTGTATAGTCGGAATATTCTATATCAAGAAATTCCGTGTATACCAGAAATGCACAGAATTTGTAGCCTATCTGTTTTTCAATTTCTTCCATCCTTTTATATCCGCCGAATCTGTCGGGTGCAAACATTCCCATTTTGAAGGAAGCATCATCACCAAAAAGGTTAATGTAGGTTTCTTTTGCTTTGTCGTTGAGTCTTGAAATGTCAGTTTTTTTGTAGCCTTGGTTATAGGCAAACTCCTTTGAAACTGTCGGAGTAAAGGTTACAAGCGAGTCAACAATGTACATATATCCTCCGTAATTTGAGAAAGGTACAGAAGATGTAAAGTAAAATGTATATACATCCTTTCCTATGATTGCATCAACACAGGCATAGTAATTTTTGTCATCACGGACTCTGGCAAGTTTATTTCTTGACCATTGCAAAAGGTTGTATTTTCTTCCGTTATGTGAATAAGTGTCCCGAAGCTCAAGCGTATGATTTACGGAATTGTCAATAAACTTGTTTGAGTAATTAACGTAAGAAAGAACCTCATTCGATGATGCAAAACTTTCCTTAAACACCCTGAATTTTAGTGTGCCGCCCGAAAAAGTAGTTCCGACATCAGACAAAGACAAATCAGCAGATATGTTGTTAGGGAGTATAAGGGAATAACCGTCAACATAGTTTGAAAATTTAATGTTGTTCTCGTCATAAACCTCTGTTACGCCCATTTCATATTCTCGGGGCATATTGTCTTCCGTTTTTGTATCCGTTGTCTCAAAATATGGGGTATCAGGATTCCAGATGGGGGGAGTAAGTACCCGGGGGTTTTCGGTGTATGGATTTGTTGCATACGCCGGTATTGCTATTGACAACACAATTATTAATGATAAAAGCTTTTTTCTTAAGTAGTTCATTGGCATTATTCCTTCAACAATTATTTATAAATATTATATAACAAAATCACAAGGCAGTCTACTGTTAAATACTACTATATACTTTCAATACCGAATTTTGTAAAGCAGTAGTTTTCGTCCCACGGGGTCGGATTCATATGATTCCACACAGATTCACCTCTGTAATAATCCCCGGAATTTACAGTATAAAGCTCTCCCAAAGGGATGTGGTGGGGACCAAAAAGGTTTCGCATTGTAGTAGAAATTTCAATTTCAATTTCGTTATCACCCTTTAAAAGAAATTCAGACAAATTAACCTCGTACGGCTCCCATATAACCGGCGGAATCCTCTTTCCGTTTACTGTAACAGTTATAGCGTTAATTCCATAAGGTGCAAATTTTATGCAATACTGTGTGTCGGAAAGATTGAATTTCTTTGATAGGCAAAGCTTTCCGCAGAAGAATGGAAAACCTTGCGTATGAAGACTCGAAATATTCAGAGTTTCATTTGGTGACTCAATAGAAAAATCACCGATGTATCTGTAAGCATTTTTATCAAGCGGTCTGAAATCTCCGTCTGTTTTTACTGAAAAATCACCAACTAAATATAAAGATTCGATTTCTGTGTCAAAGTATAGTTTTCTAAGCTCATTTTCCGATTTTGTTGCTGTTGTATATGCGTTCAGAAATTTCTCTGACGGAGAAAAATTCGCAGTTAATGAAATGACATTCTCTCCAATCATAAGATATTGTGCAATATTATAATCAGTTCCTTCAAATATAGAAGGAGAGCCGTTTATCTTTATATCAAATCTGTTCAGCGACTCATTTGCAATATGAATGCTGTCGATAGTTTCTGAAACATTAAATTTAAAAACACACTCCGCAACCACAGGCGTTTTATTTGAATAAATAAGCTCTGTTACATCAACGGCATTAATGTTTTCCGCCACTGTTTCACCGTTTATCAAAACATCGCATTTATCTATAACAAGGATATTCTTAACACCGCCGTTAACAGTCCATTCTCCGCCTAAATCAAGTGTTTTAAGCGGTTTTATAAAAGGCCTGGAAATTTCGGGGGTTTGGTCGTTTATAACAATGATTGACTCATATGGAGAAAATTTGTAAACACCGTAAAACGGAACAACTTCTCCTGAAGAGAGGTCGAGCATTTTCGTTCCGGCATTTATGGATGAAGTAATTTCTTCATTTGAATTATTAAAAAAATAATGAAGAGAATAACCATCACAAATACGGCTTGTGTATATAATTGACGAATTGTCACATATAGCATTTTCAGAAAGGGAGGAGGTGTAAGCAATAAATCCTCCTCTATGCTCAAACTCAGAAAGAAACTTCTCGGTGCTGGCAAGAAGAACGGTGCCGTCGGGAATAACTACCGTCTTATAACTGCAATCTCCGATACATAGTGCATCTCCCTGAACATATCCGTATTCTTTTAATACAAGCTCATCCCCAATATGAAAAGGTATATGCTTTTCGGTCAGCTCTTTAACGGCAACAGACATTACGGATGAAATCTCATTGATTCGGTCGCTTTCAGCTCCGTTAAATTCACTCCAGATGTTTGCAAGGTTAGATATAAGAAGAGTATCCGCACCCGATTTCCCCAAAGACATAGCTGAACTTACCCTTGTAATGTATGAAGAAAATTTGTTGTACGCTTCAATCAAATCCTCGCGAAGATATGATGCGGTTGAGTTTGTACGCTTTCTCATTCCTCTTAGGGAAGAGGATTCACAGGCAGTTGCAATTTTTGTTATTCCATTTGCAAACTGTAAATTTGCAAATCGTTTCAAATCAGAAAATGTAGCTCCATTACCCGCGTTTTCAAAAAGCGATGCAATACTTTCTTTTTTATTAAACTGTTCTTTAGCTGAAGCCGCCATTATGGCATACAAAGGATTGTCAGCATCCTTGGAAGCTATGCTTATGGTAGGTATATCCATATGAACAAACTGAAACATCATATTTCCGCTTGTCGTAAAATCGTATGCACCGCGACATGGCACTGTTGCTGAATATAATATACCGTTTTTGTTTGCCTTTTGCTTCAAAGGCATCAAAAAGTTTTTTGAAAACAGCTTTGTAACAAGAGTCCAGAATTTAATTCTTGTGCTTTTGTAATTTCCGACATTATTGAAAAGCTGGGGTAATAATTCAAGCAATTCTTCGTCGTATTCAGCCTTGTACTGTGCAGGGAGCGTAAAGCTCCACGGAATTTTCTTATAGCTGAGTTGTGGGTTTATTGAAAGAATACCATCAATGTTTTCTGTGTTATAGTAGCAGACATTATCTATAAAAAGATTCGCAACATCAGGGTTAAGAAGGTCGGCATAATAGGGATTAACATCGTAGTAAAAATGATAGCCGTCTTTACATATTATAGTAAAGTCATTGGTTGAATTACCAACCTCACAGCAAAGAAATTTTTGCTGATACTCAAGACCGGATGAATTAACAGTTCCGTTTCCGCATCCTGAAAAACTGCCGAATTCGTCAGAAACCCATACCTCTAGTGAATTTTCCTTTGCTTTTTCAATAGCGGATGCAAGAGTGCGCATCCATTCATCACCCATATATTTGTTTTCAAGACCACCATCGGCACATATGCAAAAGCTTCCGTATCCTGCCTGGGCAATTCTTGATATATGACTTTGAATATATCCGGTATTCAATTTTTCATTCCATGCCCACATCTTATGGGGCCTAAATTGGAATTGGTCGAGTTTGAAATCCAAATAAATCACTCCGAAAATTGTTGATACCATATATAGCATTATATTAATTATTATACTGCATAATGTTGTGAAAGTCAAATTTGTGTCAAAAGTATTACATATAAAAAATTCAGCGAGCTTATAGTAAAATGTTTTTACACAAATGCATTATCACGGTAATTTTGAAATATTGTATGTAACAGAGGAAAAAAATACAAAATTTTTCAAATAAACGGTTGACAAAACCTTTGTTTATTGCTAAAATATTTGTGGTTAGTTAAGACTAACTGAGTAGCCTGGAGGTGTAAAAATGAATATTAGCCAAGCGTTAGAAGGAAAAACATATATTGTTCAGGATATTGCTACGGATGATAATGAACTGAATTCATTTTTATTTTCTCTCGGTTGTTACAGTGGAGAACCTGTCACGGTAATATCTCATCTTAAAGGCGGCAGTGTGATTTCAATAAAAGAGGGAAGATATCACATTGACAAACAGTTGGCAAAAGCCATTAAGATTTTTCAATAAGTCTTTTTATTTTGAAAATGGGTTAGTTATCACTAACTTAATGCTTTGTGAGAGGAGGAGTTGTTATGCGTATCGCTTTAACGGGAAACCCTAACAGCGGAAAGACAACGATGTTTAATATACTTACCGGTAAAAATGAAAGTGTAGGTAATTGGGCAGGTGTTACTGTTGATAAAAAAGAAGCATCGGTAAAAAGAAACATATACAGGAGAGAAAATCTTGTCATAGTCGACCTTCCAGGTGCATATTCAATGTCTCCGTTTACTTCAGAAGAAAGTGTGACAAGCAACTACATAAAAGAAGAAAACCCCGATGTAATCATAAATATTGTTGATGCTACTAATCTTAGCAGGAGTCTTTTCTTTACAACGCAAATTCTGGAACTTGGAATTCCCGTTGTTGTTGCTCTTAATAAGAGTGATATAAATGAAAAGAAAGAAACGGTGATAGATACTGTTTTACTTTCGGAAAAACTTGGGTGTCCGGTTATTGAAACAGCATCAGTTTCTTCGCACAATAAGGGTATTTCCAAACTGATAGATACTGCAGTTTCTATTAAAAATGCAGTACAAAAAGCACCGTTTTTCCAAAATGAAGATAGCCTTACTGACAAAGCCTCTGCAGAAAAAGCTGACAGAGAACGTTTTGAATTTGTAAACAGTGTTGTTTCTAAGGTGGAAAAAAGAAAAATACACACAAGTCAGAAAAATACTCAGGATAAATTGGATGCAATACTTACAAACAAGTGGTTGGGTATCCCGATTTTTGCAATAGTAATGTTTCTTGTTTTTCAAACATCGCAAGCTTGGATTGGGCCATGGATTGCAGATTCTTTGGTAAGTATTCTTGAAACTTTTCAAACTTTCATCGGCAGTTATGCCCAAGGTGCAGAACCAATTCTTCAGACCTTGCTTGTAGATGGTGTTATAGGGGGATTTATAGCTGTGGTTGGCTTTCTTCCTCTTGTAATGGTAATGTATTTCCTCATTGCTCTTTTAGAGGATTGCGGTTATATGGCGCGTGTAAGCGTTGTCCTTGATCCGATTTTTAAAAGAGTCGGACTTTCAGGTAAATCGGTTATTCCGTTTGTAATCGGCACGGGATGTGCAGTACCGGGAGTTATGGCTTGCCGTACAATTCGTAACGAGAATGAAAGAAGGGCTGCTGCGATGCTTGCTCCGTTTATGCCTTGCGGTGCAAAGCTGCCTGTAATTGCTCTTTTTGCAGGAGTGTTTTTCGGGGATTCTTCATGGGTTGGTACACTGATGTATTTTGTCGGCATACTGATTATTTTCTTCGGTGCTCTTATTGTAAACAGAATAGCAGGTAACAGAAATAAAAAATCCTATTTTATTATAGAATTGCCCGAATATAAAATTCCCAATCCCAAGGGTGCATTTTTGTCTATGTGTTCAAGAGGTTGGGCGTATATTGTAAAAGCAGGTACTATAATTCTTGTATGTAATACTCTGGTACAAATAATGCAGACCTTTACATGGAAATTTGAATACATAGATTTTACAGCCATTGAAAATACAGCAAGAAGTATTAACGGAGCAAATGGAGAATCTATAGCAAAAGCAATCTCGGATGCGGCAGATACATCAATTCTTGCATCAATTGCAACCCCATTTTCTTATATTATGATTCCGCTTATCGGCTTTGCATCCTGGCAACTTGCCGCAGCCGCTATTACAGGGTTTATTGCAAAAGAGAATGTGGTTGGCACAATAGCTGTATGTTTCGGTATAACGAATTTCATAAACGTGGGCGAGGGGTATGCAGGAGAGTTTCTTGCACTCACAAACGTGGCGGCACTCTCTTATCTGATGTTCAATCTTTTTACGCCTCCATGCTTTGCGGCAATAGGAGCTATGAATTCAGAAATTAAAAGCAGAAAATGGTTCTGGGGCGGTATTGCACTTCAGTTTGCAACAGGATTTACAGTTTCTTTTTTAGTTTACCAGATAGGTACTCTGATTACAGAAAAAAGATTAGGAGAGGCATTTGTGCCCGGATTTATTGCAATAACAATTATTGTATTGTTTATTGTAACTTTGATTAGAAAACAAGATAAAAATAAAGTTGCTCAGAATTAACAAGGAGAAAATTTATGGAAAATGTAGTAATTATTGCCGTTTTGGTTGTTGTAATTTCTTTGTCGGTAGGATATATAATTAAGGCAAAGAAAAACGGTGCAAAATGTATTGGATGTCCGTCAGGTCACGAGTGTGGTAAATGCAATTGCGGATGTAATGAACATGAAGAATAAAAGATAACTGCAGTTTAACAAATGAACTGCAGTTATCTTTTTATTTGAATGAATTAAGAAAATATTGTAAAAAATGTATTAAGGTGCAGCGGTCAGGTTGACAATTATATTATAAATGTGGTAAAATATACTAGTAAAATTATAAAAATCGGAGGTTATATTTTGGGATTATTTAGTTCATCGTTGACTGAAATCCTTGCGCGTGTTATCGTGCTTTTTACCGCTATCTCGGTTCACGAATTTGCGCATGGTTTTATTGCATATAAATTGGGCGACCCTACCGCTAAGTATTCGGGACGGCTTACACTTAACCCGCTTTCGCATCTTGACCCCATCGGTGCTATTTGTATGGCACTCTTTGGCTTTGGATGGGCAAAGCCTGTTCCCGTAAACCCTATGTATTTTAAGGACAGAAAGCGTGATAATGCGCTTGTAGCCCTTGCTGGACCTGTGTCAAATGTTATTCTTGCATTTGTATCTACGGTATTGACAGCAGTTTATTATGTGTTTGTTCTTATGAACTATGCAAATTTTATAACACTATTCATCTATACGGTCCTTATTCAGCTTGCTGTTATAAATATCAGCTTTGCTGTATTTAATTTATTACCGTTTCCGCCTCTTGACGGAAGTAAAATTCTCGGTGCATTTTTATCCTACGAAAGTTATAACAAGCTTTTGATGTATGAACGCTTTGGATTTCCTCTTTTGATGCTTTTGTCCTTTAGCGGTATACTTGGAAGAATCTTGGGCTTGTTTATTAACCCCCTCATTACCTTGTGGGAAATTTGTCTTAACGGACTTGTAACTATTTTTATTTAAGGAATTACAAAATGAGTGAGCTTTCTTTTAAAATTGATGTGTTTGAAGGGCCTCTTGACCTGCTCTTACACCTTATCAGTAAGAATAAAGTAAGTATCTGTGATATTCCTATTTCCATGATTACAGACCAATATTTTGCATATATAGAACTTATGCAACAGCTTGATATGGAAATCGGCGGCGAATTCCTTGTAATGGCATCACAGCTTCTCTATATCAAATCCAAGATGCTTCTTCCAGGTGATGATGAGGAAGAGGAAGACCCCCGTGCAGAGCTTGCTGACAGATTGGAAGAATATAGAAGATACAAAGAAATTTCAGGAGAAATGGAAAAGCTCAGCCATTCAATGGAGAGTGTAGTTTTCAAAGGGGCGGAGCCGCTTAATCTCCCGAAAGTAAAAACAGAAAACAGGGAAATTCCCATAGAAAAACTTTTCGAGGCATTCTTTACTGTAGTTGACCGAAGTGCAACCCGTAAGCCTATTGACCCGAAAACCTTTAAGCGTGTTATAGGCAGAACGAATTATTCAGTCCGCACAGCGTCCAAGAGTGTTATCGGTAAACTTAAAAAAGGCGAAAAAACAGCCTTCGAAGAGCTTTTTACAGGACTAAAGGTAAGGGGAGAGTATGTTGCAACATTTCTTGCCCTTTTAGAGCTTATTAAAGAAAGTGCAGTTATGGTTGTCCAGATAGGAGAAAACCTTTATTGCCAGCGAGGTGAAAAAGATGTGGAACTTGACAATTGGGAAGAATATTGAGTGTGCGCTTGAGGCAGTACTTTTTTCTCTGGGCGAAGCTGTAGAAATAGAAAGACTTGCAGAAGCTTTAGAAGTAAGAGAAGATGAGATTCGAAATGCTTTTAATACGCTTCAACAAAAATACGAAAAAGAAAACCGTGGGATAAAGCTTATTGAGATTGAGAATTCAATACAAATGTGTTCAAATCCCGATTATTTTGAATGTATAAAGCGCGTTACCCAGATTAAGAAGCAGGCTGGACTTTCTTCTGCGGCACTTGAAACTCTTTCTATAATCGCATATAATCAGCCTGTTACAAAAGGTACAATAGAGTTTATCCGCGGTGTTGATTGTACCTATTCAGTAACACGACTTCTTGAAAGAGGATTTATTGATGAATTGGGACGTGCAGAAACTCCGGGAAGACCTATTCTTTACGGAACAACAATGGAATTTTTAAGGTGCTTTGGCTTGAAAACTCTTGAGGACCTTCCACCGCTTCCAGAAAAGCAGATTATGGAAGAATCTGCGGAAAATAAGCCAACAGACATTATTGAAGAATATGTTCAGGAATCTGAGAACAAAGCAGAGATTGGAGAATAATTTATGCTTATTGCATTTGGAATAATTGCAATTATTGTTTTGCTGTTATTCTTACCGCTTAAGATTGTTTTTTCTTATCATGAAAAGATTTTTTCGACAAAAGTTTTTATTTTGGGAGTTCAGGTTTTTAAACATTCTCCTAAAACTAAAGATAAGAAATATAAGAAAAAGGAAAATCCTGAAGAAACGGTAAAAAAAGCAGAAAAAAGTGTCGGGAAGCTTGGCGAAAGAATCAGGCACTATGCTTCAATTTCAAAAAAAGCAACAACTCTTGCAAGGAAATATGCTAAGATTAAAAGTATTACCCTCAAAATGAAGCTTGGTGCAGGTGATGCTCCGTCAACGGCGATATCTACAGGCATAATGTGGGGACAAGTTTACACCCTTATAGGTATAATCGGAAGTATAATGTACATTGATAATCACGATGTAGAAATTACCCCTGTTTATAATGAGACTGTGCTTTCTCTTGATGGTGAATGTATAATTAAAAGCAGGATTGTTTATATTATATTTATTGCAATAACAATTTTGATAAAAATAAATTCCCGAAAGGGTAAGGAGGAGTAAGGTATGAACGAACATCCTATCAATAATTTAATGGGAACCGTAATGGAAAACATCAAGGGCATGATTGATGTTAATACAATTATCGGTGAGCCTGTTGAAACAAGCAACGGCACTATGATTATCCCGATTTCAAAGGTTGGATTCGGATTTGCTGCAGGTGGCAGTGAAATCCCAACAAAAACTCCGGGAGAGAAACCTTTTGGTGGAGGCAGCGGTGCCGGAGTTTCAATTTCCCCTGTTGGCTTCTTAGTTGTAACAGCAGACCAGATAAAGATGATTCCCGTATCTTCAGGAAGCACACCAATTGATAAGCTGGTTGATTATATTCCCGTTGCAATTGACAAGGTTAACGGTATGATTAAAAAACGCAGAGATTTTGATGAAGAGTAATAAAAAATACTGAATGACTTACAAGTCATTCAGTATTTTTTTGTCAATATTTATTTTGTTCCGAAGATTCTGTCTCCTGCATCTCCAAGACCGGGAACAATGTAGCATCTTTCATTCAGCTTCTCATCTACGTTTGCACAGTAAATTTCCACATCGGGATGAGCTTTTGAAAGTGCCTTGATTCCCTCGGGAGCCGCGATAAGGCAAAGGAATTTGATATGCTCTCCGCCGTATTTTTTGATTTGGTCGATAGCATCTATTGCACTTCCGCCTGTTGCCAGCATTGGGTCAACTACAACAATAAGTCTTTTGTCAATATCAGCAGGAAGCTTGCAATAATATTCGTGTGGCTGCATTGTTTCTTCATCACGGTACATACCGATGTGTCCGACTTTAGCAGAGGGGACAAGATTCAGCATACCGTTTACCATACCAAGTCCTGCGCGAAGAATAGGTACAACAGCCATTTTCTTTCCTTTAATCATCTTTTGTGTGGTCTTACAAATGGGAGTTTCAATTTCAACATCTTCAAGGGGAAGGTCTCTTAATGCCTCATAACACATAAGCATTGTGATTTCCTCAACAAGCTCCCGAAACTCCTTGTTGGTTGTGCTTGTCTGCCTTAAAATAGTTGTTTTATGCTGTATAAGAGGATGGTCAAAAATGGTGATGTTATTCATGGTGAAACTCCTTTTTATTCCTGGTTGGGTGCCTTCGATACTATAAGATTTACAATAATGCCAAAAATCAGTGCGCACGCAATGGATGTAAGCTTAATTGCACCAATCTGAAGAGCCATGCCACCGATACCTGTAATAAGGATTACAGATGCTACAAAGAGGTTCTTATTGTTGTTAAGGTCAACGCCCTGAAGCATCTTAAGACCGGAAACAGCAATGAAACCATAAAGAGTGATACAAACACCACCCATTACGCAAGCGGGAATTGTAGCAAGGAATGTTACAAAAGGTGCTACAAAAGAAGCAATAATTGCAATAATTGCTGTTGTGAGAATAGTTACGATTGAAGCGTTCTTTGTGATAGCAACACAGCCAACAGACTCACCGTATGTTGTGTTGGGACATCCACCGAAGAATGCACCAACCATTGAACCAATACCATCACCGAGAAGTGTTCTGTGAAGACCGGGCTCCTCAAGAAGGTCTTTTTCAATAATGGATGAAAGATTCTTATGGTCTGCAATATGTTCTGCAAATACAACAAATGCAACAGGGATATATGCAACAGCAATTGTTGTGATGTACTCTGCATTAATATCCTTGATACCCTTGAATGCCTTAAGGAATGTAAAGTCAGGATACCACTGCATATTGTTAAATACATTGAAATTTATAACCTGAAGGGCTTCGTTACCTGTTTTCATTCCGATAAGAGTGAAGATTGTAGCAACTGCATAGCCTGCAAGAATACCGATGATGAAGGGGATAAGTCTTAATGTCTTCTTGCCGTATACAGAGCAAAGAATAACTACAAGGATAGTTACAAGTCCGCAAATGAAACCAACCCAACCGTGAGCGTTCATTACATAAACCGAGTTAGCTGCATCATACTGAGCAAACTTCAATACATCTCCAGCAGCATTTCCTGCAAGTGAAAGACCGATAATTGCAACGGTAGGTCCGATTACAACAGCGGGCATAAGCTTACTAATCCAATTAACGCCTGCAAGCTTTACGATGATTGCAAGAACTACATATACAAGACCTGCAAAGATTGCACCGAACAATATTCCAAGGTAACCTGCTTCAACTGAAACGGCTCCTGCAAATGCCGCGAACATTGAACCGATGAAAGCAAAGGAAGAACCAAGGAAAACGGGGCTCTTGAATTTTGTGAAAAGAAGGTAGATGATTGTGCCTGCACCTGCACCAAAAAGTGCTGCAGACTGTGACATACCGTTACCTATAATTGAAGGTACGGCGATTGTTGCTGCCAGAATTGCAAGCAACTGCTGGAATGCGAAGATAAGGATTTGTCCGAATTTGGGTTTGTCGTTTACATTGTAAACAAGTTTCATTTTTTTATCCCTCCGTATAAATTTTTTGGTATATGCTACTATAACTATACTTAAAAATTTACAATTTGTCAATATATTGTGTATTATATTTAAAAAAAGGAAAGTTATTTTTTGAAAATAACTTTCCTTTTTAATGTTATTCGGGTTTAAATGAGCTCTTTAAAGGTGCTGTGCGGTTGAATACATTTTCATCTTTGCTGTCACGGGTAAAATAACCCATACGAACAAACTGAAATTTCTCTCCAACCTCGGCATCCTTAAGCGAAGGCTCACCATATGATTTTTCATAAACTACGAGCGAATCAGGATTAATAAATTCATCAAAATTATCATCTTCGAGAAGTGTAGCAACATTTTCCTTATTAAAAATGTTGTCAAACTGATGAATGCTGAAGTCTATTGCAGTTTCTCTGCTGAGCCAATGAATATTACCTTTAACTTTTCTTCCGTCAGCAGGCATTCCGTTACCGGTTTCAATATCAACGGTACAAAGAAGCTCTGTTACATTACCATTTTCGTCGTGAAGCACTTCATTACATTTCATAATGTAAGCACCCATAAGACGAACCTCGCCATCGGGTTTAAGCCGTTTAAACCCGGGGATAGGCTCTTCCATAAAGTCGCTTTGTTCAATATAGAGCTTATTGGTAAATGGTACCTTTCTGGTTCCAAGTTCAGGCTTTTTTGGGTGATTGGGAAGCTCGAAATATTCAATCTGACCATCAGGGATATTGGTAATTGTTACCTTAAGAGGTTCAATTACTGCTACACGACGCTGTGCGTTTTCATTAAGCTCTTCACAGATACAATACTCCAGAAGTCTGATGTCTGCCATACTGTTTGCCTTGGCAACGCCGCTTCTTTCAATGAAATCAAAAATTGCAGTGGGAGTGTAACCGCGTCTGCGAAGTCCCTGAAGAGTTGGCATTCTGGGGTCATCCCAACCATCAACATAACCTGTTTCAACAAGCTTGCGGAGATAACGCTTACTCATTACTGTATATGTCATATTAAGACGTGCAAATTCATATTGGTGAGGATCGTGCTCAAAACCAACATTATCAACTACCCAATTATAAAGGGGACGGTGGTTTTCAAATTCGATAGAGCAAAGAGAGTGGGTGATACCCTCCTACGCATCCTGAATGGGATGAGCAAAGTCATACATAGGATAGATGGACCATTTGTCACCCTGTCTGTGATGACTCATATGAAGAATACGGTAAATTACGGGGTCACGCATATTCATATTAGGTGAAGTCATATCAATCTTTGCACGGAGTGTACGCTCTCCGTTCTGGAACTCTCCGTTTCTCATTCTTTCAAATAAGTCAAGATTCTCCTCAACACTTCTGTTACGGTAGGGGCGTTCCTTACCAGGTTCTGTAAGCGTTCCACGGTAAAGTGCCATCTCTTCTTGTGAAAGGTCGCATACATACGCCTTACCGTCGCGAATGAGCTTGCAGGCAAATTCATAGCATTTGTCAAAATAGTCACTACCGTAGAAAATACCTCCGGTAGGGTCTGCACCAAGCCAATGAAGGTCAGCTTCAATAGCTTTTACAAATTCATCATCTTCCTTTACAGGGTTGGTATCGTCGTAACGGAGATTGAAAAGGCCGCCATATTTCTTAGCTGTGCTGGAATTAATCCATATAGCCTTGGCACTACCTATATGAAGATATCCGTTAGGCTCGGGAGGAAATCTTGTGTGCACGCCGTTTTCACGTCCTGCCGCTAAATCCTCATCAATAATATCATGAATAAAGTTTGAGTAACCTTCCTGCATTATTACATTTCCTCCGTTTCTTATCTGTCTTTAATGTTTGTATAATCCTTGCCCTTGTACACGTTCTTGTACGCAGGACGGATAATTTTATCGGAAACCATAATTTCCTCAAGTCTGTGGGCGCACCAACCTGCAATTCTGCTCATTGCAAAAATAGGCGTATAAACTTCCTGAGGAATGTTAAGCATTTTATATACAAAACCGCTGTAAAAATCGACGTTTATTGCAAGGTCTTTCTGCTTACCTGTAATCTCATTGAAAAGTTCAATTGCATTCTTGGCAATAAGGTCGTACATATGAAGCTCATCCTCCATACCTTTTTCTTTTGCAAGAATTCCTGCATTTTTACGAAGAAGGACAGCTCGTGGGTCGCTCTTTGTATAGATGGCATGACCTATACCGTAAACAAGACCGCTGTGGTCGTAGGATTCCTTACGATAAAGCTTGATAATATGCTCTCTGATTTGTTTTTCATCAGTAATATCTGTAAGGTTAGCCTTGAAATCGTCAATCATACCCATTACTTTTGCATTTGCACCACCATGCTTAGGTCCCTTGAGTGAACCGATTGCAGCTGCAATTGCACTGTATGTGTCTGTTCCTGAAGATGAAAGCACATGAGTTGTAAATGTGGAGTTATTACCTCCGCCGTGTTCTGCATGAAGCATAAGTGCAAGGTCAAGCAGATGAGCCTCGGTTTTTGTGTATTCATTGTTAGGACGCATCATATGCAAGAAATTCTCAGCTGTGCTGAGTTCTTCTTTTGGTGCATGGAGAATAAGGCTTTTTCCATCGTAGTAGTGTGACTTCGCCTGATAAGCGTGAGCAATCATTGCAGGGAAACGTGCAATAAGCTCAAAAGACTGCCTAAGAACATTTTCAACGGAAACCTCATCAGGATTATTGTCATATGAATAACTTGCAAGTACGCTTCTGGCAAGCTTATTCATAATATCTCCGCTGGGTGCTTTAAGAATCATATCCTCAGTAAAATTAGTGGGAAGCTTTCTTTTTGTGCCGAGATACTGCGTAAATTCATCAAGAGCACTTTCAGTAGGCAAGCTTCCGAATAAAAGCAGATATACAACTTCTTCAAAACCGAAACGGTCATCTATCTCGCAGCCCTCAACAATGTCGTTAACATTTATACCTCTGTAACGAAGAACACCTTCATCGGCAATTTTTTCACCTTCGTCAAGAAGATATCCGTGAACATCGCCGACCTTTGTAAGACCGACAAGAACACCGCTTCCGTTTGAATTACGAAGTCCGCGCTTTACACTATACTTACTATATAGTTCAGAGTCTATGGAATACACATCCTTAGATAACTGACACAATTTTTTGAATAATTCCTGGTTTCTGTCCATTATAAAAGCTCCTAAATCAAATATTGCATTATATTATAACATTATTTGGATGTGATTTCAATAAAAAAGTTATAATTCTACTGAAAAAATCATAAAATTTACAGAGGTGCATATGTTTTATGAAAAGATATTTTTTGTTTGTGATTGCTTGCATCATCCTCGGATTTTTATTGCCGGTAACTGTTTTTTTTATTATGAAATTTCCTATGAATGAAAATATATTTAAAAAAAGCCACTCCACAGGGGAAGTAAAGGTTTATTTTCACGATGAAAACGCAGTAAAGACTATGGGGATGGAGGAATATTTATTCGGGGTTGTTGCAGCAGAGATGCCGGCATCTTTTGAAAAAGAGGCTTTGAAAGCACAGGCAGTAGCAGCAAGAAGTTATACGGCGTATAGAATCAACAATCCATCAAAGGAACACCCTGATGCAAATGTATGCACAGATATAAATCATTGTAAAGCATATAAAACCAAAGAAAATGCAGCCAAGGGATGGGGAGAAAATGCAAATATGTATATGGAAAAAATACAATCTGCAGTAAATGAAACAAGCGGTAAAATAGTTACTTATAACGGAGAAGTTGCAATGACTGTATTCCATTCTCAGGCAGGAGGCGGAAAAACAGAGAACTCAAAGGATGTATGGGGAGGAGATGTACCTTATCTCGTAAGCGTTGAAAGTCACGGGGAGGAGAATGCCCCGAATTTCTATTCTTCGGTTTCCTATGAGTTTCAGGAATTAAAAAAGATTCTTTCAGAAAAATATGAAAATCTTGTGTTAGAAAGTCCCACAGACTTTGAAATTATAGAAATAAGCGATGGCGGTATGGTGAAAAAGATGAGAATAGGAAATATTGAACTTACCGGCAGGGAAGTGCGCTCATTATACGGACTGAGAAGCAGCTGCTTTAAAATTATCAGTAATGGTCAAAATATTACATTTGAAGTTACGGGTTACGGACATGGAGTGGGAATGAGTCAGTATGGTGCCAATACAATGGCAAAAGAAGGATATAGCTATATAGATATTCTTAAGCACTATTATCAGGGAACTGAAATTAATTCTGTTTAAATTATATTGTGCAGGGAATAATTTGATTTGAGAGGAGTGGTATTATGAGAAAAATTTCAACATCGGTTTCCGTCGCTGTTATAATTTCAATTTTTATACTTTGCTTTATTATTGGAAGGGCAGTTGCCATGAGAGATAGTGAGAAAAATTCACAACTGACTAAAGAATCTCAGCTTATGGAGGAAGAAACTTCACCTGCCGCCTCAAAAACAGAAAAAATAGAAAAAACAGAACCTAAGGAATATGAGATTACAGAAAGTACAAAAACAGAAAAAGCTCCGCCGTCAAGAATGAATTTCCCTTGCGGACAAGCTGTCTTAAAAGAATATTCCCAAAAGGCCGTATATTCAAAAACAATGGGGGATTGGAGAGCACATACAGGGATTGATTACAGAGCAGAAAAAGGTACTGAGGTAAAAAGCACCTGGGATGGCGTTGTTTCAAAAACATATAAAGATTCCCTTTGGGGATATACTGTCGAAATTACCCATGATGGAAATATCATTTCGGTATATAAAAATCTTGACGAAAAAATATATGTTAAGAAAGGTGATAACGTAAAAAGCGGACAGGCTATCGGAAAAGTAGGGGATAGTGCTGCTGTGGAAAAACGGGAGGAGGCGCATCTTCATTTTGAAATTTGGGCAGAAGGTGAGCCGATAAATCCCGAATCCTATGTTTATTGATGAATTATATTGACAAAAATATCAATTTCTGCTAATATATATACGAAATTAATACGACAAATGAGGTAGAGGTGCGGTTACTATCAGTAGATTTCCGTTGTGGCAAATTGAGGAAGTTGAAAGGAGTATTCGCCGAAGTGTACGTTACTTGCCAAGCAATGTATGCTGGTTCGTCAGAGAATATCTGCCGGACTGTCACATTAAATGTGGAGTGCTATCGTGATAAAATGAATTAAAAAGGTCACGGTGCTCCGTGACCTTTTTTTTGTCGAACAAAGGAGGATAAAAATGAAAAGAAAGAATTTACTTTTCACAATCTGCACATTGATTTTAACTTTGTGCGTGCTTTTCCCATTGTCTGCATTTGCAGAGGGTGAGGAAGCAAGCAAGATGATTGGCACCTGGTGGGCACTTATTCCCCCTGTAATCGCTATCGGTCTTGCACTTATCACTAAAGAAGTTTACAGCTCCCTTTTTGTAGGTGTTCTTGTAGGCGGTATGTTTGCTGCTAACTTTGCACCTTTGAAGTCCGTTGACAATATTTTAAATGAAGGTATTGTTGCGGCAGTTTCCGGAACAGCCGGTATTTTCGTATTCCTTGTAGTTCTTGGCGCAATTGTTGCCCTTGTAAATAAGGCAGGCGGCAGTGCTGCTTTTGGTAAGTGGGCAAAACAGAACATCAAGTCAAGAACAGGCGCAATGCTTGCTACATTTGTTCTTGGTGTACTTATTTTCATTGATGACTATTTCAACTGCCTTACAGTTGGTTCTGTAATGCGTCCTGTGACAGATTCTCATAAGATTTCAAGAGCAAAGCTTTCTTATCTTATAGACGCAACAGCAGCTCCTATCTGTATGATTGCTCCCATTTCTTCTTGGGCTGCAGCAGTTTCTGAATTTGCACCTGAAGGACAGGGACTAAATCTTTTTATAAGAGCGATTCCCTTTAACTTCTATTCATTGCTTACACTCGTATTCATTGTTGCTATTGCACTTATGAAGTTTGATTACGGTCCCATGGCTATTCATGAAAAGAATGCTATTGAAAAGGGTGACCTTTACACAACAGGTGACCGTGCAGAAAGCGAACAGGTAACTCCCTCTGCAAAGGGCAAGGTTATCGACCTTCTTTTCCCGATAATTATTCTTATTGCAATCTGTGTGTTTGCTCTTGTATATGTTGGTGGCATCCTTGACGGTGCAAGCTTTATTGATGCATTCTCCAACACAGATGCAACTATTGGTCTTCCATGGGGTGGACTTGTAGCACTTGTTATCACTGTTCTTTATATGATAGCACGCCGCGTAATGACCTTCAAAGAAGCTATGGATTGTGTTCCCAAGGGCTTTATCGCAATGGTACCTGCTATCACTATTCTTACCCTTGCAACCGCTCTTAAGAATATGACAGGTCTTCTCGGTGCTGATATGTTTGTGGCAGGTCTTATGGAGGGTGCTGCAGCAGGTCTTGCTGATTTCCTTCCTGCAATTATATTCCTTGTTGCATGCTTCCTTGCATTCTCAACAGGTACATCATGGGGAACATTCGGTATCCTTATCCCCATCGTTGTGGCAATATTCCCGGCTGAAAGCCCCAATCTTATAATCGGTATGTCTGCCTGCCTTGCAGGTGCAGTATGCGGTGACCATTGCTCACCCATTTCCGATACAACGATTATGTCTTCAGCAGGCGGTGAATGTAATCACATCAACCATGTATCAACACAGATGCCCTATGCAATAAGCGTTGCGACTATTTCCTTTGTGATGTATGTGGTTTCTGCATTTGTAAAGAGTGCATACATACTTCTTCCCGTAGGTATTGTGCTTACAATAGCATTCCTCTTCGTGATGAAGTCTCTTACCAAGAAGAAAGCATAACATTTTATGAAAATATACAAAAAATCCTGAGGTGTAATACCTCAGGATTTTTTACATTTATAGAACAACACCGTCTTTAAATATTGAAATTTCTTCGCATTTGTTAATCTCGTTTTTAGCTTCTTTTCCGTTTGCAATTTCAATGCAGTAATCAAGGAGTTCTTCTGTGGGGTCAACTCCGTCAATCATTGGGCTTGCATCAAAGTCAATCCAATTAGATTTTCTTACTGCAAGATTATGATTTGTTGCAATCTTTATTGTAGGCACGGGCGCACCGAGGGGCGTTCCGCGTCCTGTTGTAAAGAGTATCATATGTACTCCTGCAGCGGTAAGATTTGTTACTGCAACAATATCATTTCCTGGTCCGTTGAGAAGTGAAAGACCGTTTTCCTTTAACATATCACCATAATCAAGAACGTCTACCACCTCTGAAAGACCTCCCTTTTGAACACAACCAAGAGATTTTTCTTCAAGAGTAGTGATCCCGCCTGCCTTGTTTCCGGGAGAGGGATTTTCGTAAACCACCTGATTGTGTCTTATAAAGTATTGCTTGAAATTATTGATAAGAGAAACTGTTTTGTCGAATATTTCTTTATTCTTGCATCTCTTCATAAGAAGATGCTCAGCACCGAACATTTCGGGAACTTCTGTGAGTACACAGCTCCCTCCCATAGAAATAAGAAGGTCGGAAAGTCTTCCTACAAGGGGATTTGCCGTAATACCACTGTATCCGTCACTGCCTCCGCATTTAAGTCCTATTTTAAGTTCGGAAATACATACAGGAACACGCTGTTCTTTTTTTGCATTTTCCTGGAGTCCTTTTACTATTCTGATTCCATCTTCAATTTCGTCCTCAGATTCCTGTGCATTGAGAAATTTAATTCTTCCATCGTCCCAACTGCCAAGCACTGTTTTAAAATGGTCGATGTAGTTGTTTTCACAACCAAGACCTATAACAAGAATACCGCCTGCATTAGGATGGTTAACAAGTCCTTTCAAAACGAGCTGGGTTGTCTGATGGTCATCACCAAGCTGAGAACAACCGAAAGGATGGGTAAATGCTTTTGCACCCGTCTTTTCGGCAATAACCTTTGCCTGAGAATTTACACAACCTACGGTGGGAATAATCCATACATCATTTCTGATTCCCACATTGCCGTCTTTTCTTCTGTATCCCATAAATGTTCGGTCAGTTGTAATTTTGTCACGTTTTACTTCACCCGGCTCATACACATATTCAAGCTCGCCTGAAAGGTTGGTTTTCATATTATGGGTGTGTACATGGTTCCCCTTTTGTATATCTTCTGTTGCGTGACCTATCGGCTGACCGTACTTAATAATGTTTTCACCTTTTTTTATATCAACTCTTGCATATTTGTGTCCGTCTTCAAGGTTAATTTCAACGTTGTCAAGATTATTTATTAACATATTTTTTTACCTCCTCGCAAAGGAAAGTAAGGTCTTCATCCCAAAGAGCTTTGTTTGCAAGAATTTCCTCTACGGAAGCCGTCTTCATAAATTCGCAGATTTCCTTATCATCATTTGTCATATCTGTTCTGTAAAAGTCAATCAGTTTTGCAAATGAGAAAATAAGTGTTTCGGGCATTTTGTCGTAACGCTTAATGTATTCAAGAATAGAGGGGAGAACACGTACCTTGAACTTGCTTACGGAATTAAGTGCAATGGAAGAAAGATAATGCTTTATGTATGGATTGGAGAATCTTGTTATTACACTGTTTGCATACTCGATAAGCTCTTCCTTGGGAAGGTCAAGTGTGGGAATAATTTCATCAAAAACACAGCTCTTTATGTGGGTAAGCATTTTTTCATTGTCCACGCAGGCTTTTACTGTGTCAAATCCCTCGAGAAATGCATAAGGAACCAATGATGTATGTGCACCGTTAAGAATGCGGACTTTTCTTGTTCTGTACATTTCAAGATTTTCTGTAACGATTACATTAAGGTCACATTTATCAAAGGGAATTTCAGTACAGAGGTCTTTGTAACCGTCAATCACCCAAAGGTGGAAGTACTCTGATGTGTTAAGCATATTGTCTTCATAGCCAAGGTCAATTTGTTCATCTTTTGGGAAACCGGTGTTGATTCTGTCAACAAGAGTATTACAGAAAACATTATCGTTTTCAACCCAATTTTTGAAATCATCACCGAGATTCCAAAGGTCTGCATATTGTAAAATTACCTTTTTAAGAGTTGTGCCGTTCTTATCAATAAGTTCGCATGGAAGGAATACAAATCCGTTAAGACCAAGGTCAAACCTTTTTTTGAGAAGCTGAGTAACCTTAGCGGGGAAAGTAACTGCGGGTGTATCGGTAATTTTGTCGTCAGAGCTGAATACAATACCTGCCTCGGTTGTATTTGATACGATAAAACGCATTGAAGGGATTTCTGCAAGCGCCATATAGGAATCAAAATTCTCATAAGGCTTTACACAACGTGAAATAACATCAATTTTTCTTGTATCTACACCTTCGCTGCCTCGACAAATATGGGTGTATTTGCAATCCTGAGCAGAAAGCATATCACACATACCTTTTTCGATGGGCTGAACAACAACAACATTTCCACCAAAATCTGTTTTTTCGTTAACAATCTGAAGCATCCAATCAACAAAGCCTCTTAAAAATCCACCCTCGCCAAACTGAATAACCTTTTCTGAATACATAACAATACCTCCAAAATACAATTTCAATTTATTTAGTTAAAGTATATGTCAAAAATTTTTAAACTTCTATCAAATTCTTGCTGATTTACAGAAAAAATATTAAAATTTTGCTTGAAAATCAGTTTTTTTACTGATAATATGGATATAGAGAAAGGAAGTGGTAAAATGCGATTGGCACTTGAAGAAATTATTCAGAATTATGATGTAACAAGAGAAAAGCGTGCAAGCGCATATAATATGCCCGATTCGCACTACCACGACCATTATGAAATATACTTTCTTGCAAAAGGAAGCGTGAGGTATTTTATTGAGGACAGAGTTTTTGACCTTGAAGAAGGGGATGTTGTATTAATCCCACCCCATGTAATTCATAAGACGGCTACACTTAAGAATAAAGGCTCAGAAAGAATTGTTATTGCATTCACTAATGAATTTATTGCTTATCCTCAAAACGACAGAATATTTTCCTGTTTTGATGTTCTGTATTTTAAAGCTCCTCCAATTCGCGAACTTGTGGAAAAAGTCGAATATGAGTTTAATGAAAAAGACCGCTATTCCGAGGAACTCATATCAGGATATATAAGAGAAATTATTGTAAAGTTAAAACGCTTGACAGATAAAGAACCGCATAAAGAGGATTCAATTAAAGATTCCATAATGCAAAATGCAATACGCTATATTACTGAGAATTACTCTCAGGAATTATCCCTGAGTATGATTGCAGAGCATTTTGCACTGAGCGAAAGTCATTTTTCCAGACAGTTCAAGTTTTATACCGGCTTTGGTGTTAATGAGTATATATCAACAGTACGTGTAAAAAATGCGGAAAAGCTTTTGGCAACCACAACTTTGCCGGTGACACGGGTTGCGCAAAACTGTGGTTTTAACAGCAGCAGTTATTTTGCATCAGTATTTAAAAAAGTGAGAGGGATTTCTCCCGGAGAGGTACGGAAGAAACGGAGGGAAAATCAATGAAAAGAAAAAAGAAGAAAAACACCTTTTTAAGAAAGATTGTTTTTTTCATATTAGCTTGCATTATCTTTATTTCTGCATTTGTGATTGGCATAGGTTGGGTAAAGTATGAGGCGGTTACAAAAGAGTTATCTGTTGATGATGCAATTGTACAAATAAAAGCAAAGGAAAACTACACAAATATTGATAATATTTCCCTGACTTTTATAAATGCAATGGTAGCAGTTGAGGACAGAAGATTTTATAAGCATAACGGAGTTGATATTATCGGGATAGCGAGGGCTTTTGCGAAGAATGTAAAGGATAAAACCTTGTCAGAAGGTGGAAGCTGTATAACTCAGCAGTTAGCAAAGAATATATATTTTATAAATGATAACACTTTTTCCAGAAAAATTGCTGAAATTTTCATTTCAATAGAATTAGAGAAAAAACTTTCAAAGAAAGAGATTCTGGAGTTGTATTTTAACGTAATATACTACGGCAGCGGTTATTATAATATTTACGATGCTTCTGTGGGTTATTTCAATAAGATTCCGTCTAAAATCAGCGATTATGAAGCAACCTTACTTGCAGGAATACCAAATGCACCGTCTGTTTATTCATTGAAAAACAATCCCGAGCTTGCAAAACAACGTCAAAAAACCGTTGTTAATGCGATGGTGGATATGAAATATCTTACAAATGCAGAAGCAAATGCTATTTTATCACGAAACAAATAGGTTAGTTTATTTTATTGCGTTATCCTGCAACTTATAAAAACGGTATTTATGAAAGTTGACTTTCTATAAAATGGTGTTAGAATGTAATTGAAGTACTCTGTTTTGGCAGAAAGATAAAAAGGAGGAAACCGTATGAAAATGACTTTCAGATGGTATGGTGAAAGTGATTCTATCACACTTGACCATATCAGACAAATTCCCTGTATGACAGGCGTAGTAACGGCTGTCATACAGCGTTCCTGTAGGCGAAGTATGGACTCGGGAAGAAATCGATAAAATGAAAGCTATGGTAAATGCTAAAGGGCTCGAAATGGAAGTAATCGAATCTGTTCCCGTGCACGAAGATATTAAGCTTCGTCAGGGCAACTATCAGCTTTACATAGATAATTACAAAGAAAACATAAGAAGACTTGCAAAAGCAGGCGTAAAGTGTATTTGCTACAACTTTATGCCCGTGTTTGATTGGACTCGTTCCCGTCTTGACCAGCCGCTTCCCGACGGTTCAAATGCTCTTGTTTACTACAAGGAAGACGTTGACAAAATGGACCCGACAAAGATGACACTTCCCGGATGGGATGCTTCTTACACTCCAGAAGAAATGTCAGGTCTTATTGATAAGTACAAGGAAATAGGCGAGGAGGGACTCTGGTCTAACCTTGAATACTTCATCAAGGAGATTATCCCCGTAGCAGTAGAATGTGATGTTAATATGGCTATTCATCCGGATGACCCGCCGTGGAGTATCTTCGGTATTCCAAGAATCATTACAAACGAAAAGAATATCGACAGATTCGTTTCTCTCTATGATGATGTACATCACGGACTTACTCTTTGCAGTGGTTCGTTAGGCTGTGCAACATATAACGATTACACAGCGATGGTAAGAAAGTACGGAGCAATGGGCAGAATCCATTTTGCACATGTAAGAAATATTAAAATACTTCCCGACGGCTCATTTGAAGAAAGCGGTCATCTTTCTGAATGTGGTTCTCTTGATGTTGTGGAAATCCTTAAGGCATATCACGACACAGGATTTAAAGGGTATCTTCGCCCCGATCACGGCAGAATGATTTGGGGAGAAACAGGAAAGCCCGGTTACGGTCTTTATGACAGAGCATTGGGCGCAATGTATATGGCAGGTATCTGGGAAACACTTGAGAAAGAGGGCTTGAAATGAAATTACCTTTTGAGATAGATTTAACAGGAAAAGTATGTGTGGTTACAGGTGCAGGGGGAGTTCTTTGCTCTATGTTTGCTGAAGCACTTGCAAAAACAGGCACAAAGGTGGCACTTCTTGACCTTAATGAAGAAGCGGCAAAAAGCTATGCCGATAATATAGTAAAAGACGGAGGTATTGCAAAAGGATATGCTTGTAATGTGCTTGATAAGGAAAGCATAGAAAAAGCACATGAGGAAATTGTAAGTGATTTCGGTACTTGCGATATTCTTATCAACGGTGCAGGTGGCAACAACCCCAAGGCTACTACCGACAACGAATACTTTACTCCTGAAGCTATGGGAAATGTAAAGACATTCTTTGACCTCGACAAATCAGGCGTTGAATTTGTATTTAACCTTAATTTCTTAGGTACACTTTTACCCACACAGGTATTTGCAAAGGATATGCTTGATAAAGAGGATGCAAGCATTATAAATATCTCAAGCATGAATGCATATACACCTCTTACAAAGATACCTGCATACTCAGGTGCAAAGGCAGCAATATCTAACTTTACACAGTGGCTTGCAGTTCATTTTTCAAAGACAAACATCCGTTGCAATGCAATAGCCCCGGGCTTCTTTGTAACAAAGCAGAATGAAAAATTGCTTTTCAATGAAGACGGAACACCTACTGCAAGAACGGGTAAGATCCTTTCTGCAACTCCCATGGATAGATTCGGTAAGGCAGAAGAGCTTATAGGTACACTTTTGTTCCTCGTGCATAAGGATGCATCAAGCTTTGTAAACGGAGTTGTAATCCCCGTAGATGGTGGATTCAGTGCATATAGCGGTGTTTAAAGTCATTTTTCACGACAGTTTGTATAAAGGTTTAAAAGCCATCAGTTTTTGGAAATATGTTCCAAAAACTGATGGCTTTTATAATTTGAGACACTTTAAAAAGTCGAGTAGTCAAAATTGATTTTATTCAAGATGAAATACGTTTTTCAAATCGATACTCACAGGACTGTTGTCAGGATTAGTTTCCATAATATCAGCCATGTAGTCCCACCACTTCCTGCATATTTCTGTATTCACACTTTCTGCCCACTTTTCTTCGCTGTCAATCTCGATATATCCAAAAAGCGTGAGAGTTTCCTTATCCAGAAAAATTGTGTAGTTCTTTCCGCCGTAATCGTGTATCATTTTTTTCATTTCAGGCCAAAGCAGATTATGACGTTTTTCATACTCGGCTTCTTTGCCTTCATATAACTTCATTTTAAATCCTTTAATCATATTTTAAAATCTTCCTTTCACTTTTTAATAGCTTAGAAAATATTAAAGGATTATTTAAAAAATCAAAAATAACTGATGAAGAGGTTTATGTGATATGCACCCCAAAAGTTAGACACTTTTGGAGGTGCATATTTTTTATGGGCAAAACAGGAAGAAAAAACAAAAAGTATAGTACAGAATTCAAAATTAGTGTTATAATGGATATGCGTGAACATCATCTGTGCTATAGCGAAGTTGTGAGAAAGTATTGGGACATAACTAAAGGACAAGAACACAACTATATAGATGCCATACAACGG
>JAZRFC010000061.1:0-20303 GCA_045661145.1 Clostridia bacterium
AACGATCATATGATGCTCTTTATCCAGCTTACAGACGAAGCTATGAATGTTGAAACAATGGTTGAAAAGGAAGAAACAAAGAAAGAAAAGATTCTCGATATGACTATCGAAGAACTTGACCTTTCAGTTCGTTCTTACAACTGCCTTAAGAGAGCAGGTATCAACACAGTTGAAGACCTCACTCTCCGTAAGGAAGAAGAAATGATGAAGGTAAGAAATCTGGGACGCAAGTCGCTTGATGAAGTTGTTGGTAAACTTAAAGAACTCAAGCTTACATTTGCACCCGATGAAGACTGATTCACAAATTGACTTATCAGAAGTTTTGAAGGAGGAAACCTAAATGGCAGGAACAAGAAAGCTCGGTCGTCCTACCGACCAGAGAATTGCAATGCTCCGCGGTATGGTAACTGCTCTTTTGGAAAACGGCAAAATCGAAACAACTGTAACTCGTGCAAAGGAAGTTCGTCCCCTTGCTGAGAATATGATTACTCTCGGAAAGCGCGGAGATCTTCATGCAAGAAGACAGGCTCTTAGCTTCATCACAAAAGAAGATGTTGTTAAGAAGGTATTCGAGGAGCTTGCTCCCAAATACGCAGAACGTAACGGCGGTTACACACAGATTATTAAGACAGGCGTTCGTCGTGGTGACAATGCTCCCATGGCTATTATAAAGCTTGTAGACTAATAATAGGTAAAGGGCATCGATAAAATGCGCAGACCGCATAAAGAATTTATGCTACGAACAAACTTCACCACTCGCTGTATCGCATACAGCTTTGGGTTCAGTTTGTCCGTTCTGCATCATTTTCTCTTCGCCCCGAAAAGCAAAATTAAAAAGGCTTCTATGACGATTGCTAGCATCGTCATAGAAGCCTTTTTTGTGGTTTTGGTAAAAAATTTTTCACATATCCCAACTTGGGATAAATTAGCCAGAATTATATGTTATAATAAAACTGTCCCTGACAGGGATATGCAAACTCTGATTGTTGCGACACAAAAGGAAAAAGAGGGGGATTGCCCCTCTTTTTCCTTTTATGGTTTCTTTTTAGCAAGAATCGGTACAAATTTTCCCCGAAAACACAAAAAAATACTATGAAAATCCAAAAAAGTGTGGTACAATATAATTTACTAAAATGGATTAATGTTGAAAGGAAGGATTCTTAAATGAACTTTTTCCAGAAAGATATAGAAACTATGCCCCGTAAAGAGCTTGAAGCACTTCAGCTTGAGCGTCTTAAAAATATTGTGGCATACTGTTACAACAACACAAAATTCTATCACGACAAGCTCGATAAAGCAGGTGTAGGTGACGGAAGCAAGATTAGGGAGCTTTCCGACATTGAGTACATACCCTTCACAGAAAAGAGCGAGTTCCGTGATAACTATCCCTTTGGTATGGTGGCAGTACCTCATAAGGATATTGTCCGTGTGCACGCTTCCAGCGGTACTACGGGAAAGCCTACTGTTGGTGTTTATACCAAGCAGGATATTGACATCTGGAGTGATTGTGTTGCACGCGTATGTGCAGCAGGCGGTGTAACCGACGAAGATATTATTCAGATTTCATTCGGTTACGGACTCTTTACAGGTGCTCTCGGTCTTCATTACGGACTTGAAAAGCTTGGTGCAATGGTTATCCCTATGTCCTCGGGCAATACAGAAAAGCAGCTTATGATGATGCGTGACCTTGGTGTAACAGGTCTTGTTGCAACTCCCTCATATGCTCTTTACCTCAGCGAAGCTGTAAAAGAGGGCGAATATCCTCTTGATGCATACAAGCTGAAGCTTGGTATATTAGGAAGTGAGCCTTGTACTCCCGAGATGCGTGAAACGATAGAGAAAAACCTTGGTGTATACGTTTCCGATAACTATGGTATGACAGAGCTTGGAGGACCCGGTGTCAGCGGTGACTGCTTCGAGCGTGACGGTATGCACTTTGCAGAGGACCATTTCCTCCCCGAAATTGTTGACCCCGACACGGGAAAACGTCTGGGAAGCGGAGAAACAGGCGAGCTTATCGTTACAACACTTACAAAACAGGGTATGCCTGTGCTTCGTTACAGAACAAGGGATATTACTACTCTTGATTACGAGCCTTGTAAGTGCGGCAGAACGCACGTCAGAATGTCCAAGACCAAGGGCAGAACAGACGATATGCTTATTATCAAGGGCGTTAATGTATTCCCCACACAGATTGAAAGTGTGCTTATCAATATTGACAAAATCGGGCCTCACTATCAGCTTGTGGTACGTCGTGAAGACAAATTCAAGGATACCCTTGAAATCAAGGTTGAGCTTCTCGATGCAAGCGTACTTGAAAACTATGGTGAGCTTGAAAAACTTATTCGTCTTATTCAGGAAAGAATCAAGAGCGTTCTCGGACTTCAGGCAAAGATTACTCTTGTTCCCCCAAAGACTCTTGAAAGATTTCAGGGTAAGGCAAAGAGAATTTTAGATTTGCGTAACGAAAAATAATCCGAAAGGAAAGATATAAAATGAAAGAATTACTTATCGGTAATGCCGCAGTTGCCCGCGGTCTTTACGAGGCAGGATGTAATGTAATAAGTTCCTACCCCGGAACACCCAGCACTGAAATTACAGAATTTGCGGCAAAATATGACGAAATATACTGTGAATGGGCACCCAATGAAAAGGTTGCCTGCGAGGTGTCCTTCGGTGCATCTCTTCAGGGGGCAAGAACAGCCTGCGCAATGAAGCACGTTGGACTCAATGTTGCGGCAGACCCTCTTTTCACTCTGTCCTACACAGGTGTAAACGGAGGTATGGTTATCTGCGTTGCAGACGACCCGGGAATGCACTCCTCTCAGAATGAGCAGGACTCCCGCCACTATGCAATCAGTGCAAAAGTTCCCATGCTTGAGCCTGCCGATTCTCAGGAATCGTATGAATTTGCAAAGAAAGCTTTTGAGATTTCTGAAGAATATGACACCCCCGTTCTTTTCAGAATGTGTACAAGAATTGCCCATTCCCAGAGCATTGTTGAAACAGGCGAGAGAAACGAGGTTGGTGTAAAGTCATACGAAAAGAACCCTGCCAAGTACATAATGATGCCAGGCAATGCTAAAAAACGCCATCCCTTTGTTGAAGAAAGAACAGCTAAACTTACCGAGCTTGCGGAAAATTGCGAATTTAACCGCATAGAATATACTGATTCTAAAATCGGTGTTATTACATCAGGTGCCAGCTATCAGTACGTTAAGGAAGCTCTTGGTGACAGCGTGAGTGTTTATAAGCTTGGCCTTGTAAATCCCCTCCCCGTAAAATCAATTCAGGAATTTGCTTCTAAAATGGATAAGGTTTATGTAATTGAGGAGCTTGATGGTATTATTGAATCCCATTGCAAAAACATTGGTGTGGATGTTATAGGCAAGGAACTTTTCAGTTGCATCGGTGAATTCAGCCAGAAGACCATTGCCGAGGCTATGGGCAAGGAAGCAAAGAAAGCATATGATCTTGCTATGGAAATTCCTATGCGTCCCCCGATGATGTGTGCAGGCTGTCCTCACAGAGGTATGTACTACGTTCTTGCAAAGAACAAGGTTACTGTACTTGGTGATATCGGTTGTTACACACTTGGCGCAATGCCCCCTCTTACTGCACTTGACTCCACCCTTTGTATGGGTGCTTCTGTATCAGGGCTTCACGGCTTCAATATGGCAGGTGGAGAAGATAGTGAGAAAAAGAGCGTTTGCGTAATCGGTGACTCCACCTTTATGCACAGCGGTGTAACAGGTCTTATAAATATTGCATACAACGGTTCAAATTCAACCGTTATTATACTCGACAACTCTATCACAGGTATGACAGGCCATCAGCAGAATCCCACAACAGGTTATAATATAAAGGGTGACCCTGCATCAAAGATTGACCTTGAAACTCTCTGCAGAAGTGTAGGTATCAACCGCGTGACTGTTGTTGACCCGTATGACCTTAAAGAGTGTGAAAGAGTACTTAAAGAGGAACTTCAGGCAGAGGAACCGTCTGTTATAATTTCAAGACGACCCTGTGTTCTTCTTAAATATGTTAAACCCAAAAAGCCCCTTGTGGTTAACAAGGATAAGTGTAAGAGCTGTAAGAAATGTATGTCTTTCGGCTGCCCTGCAATCAGTATGCACGACGGCAAGGCAGAAATTGACAAGACTCTCTGCGTAGGATGCGAAGTTTGTAGCGGGCTTTGTCCCTTTGGTGCAATTGAAAGCGAGGTGCAGGAGTAATGGAAACAAAAAATATAATGATTGTCGGCGTTGGCGGTCAGGGCTCACTCCTTGCAAGTAAGCTTTTGGGAAGACTCCTCGTTGATGAGGGCTATGATGTAAAGGTTTCCGAGGTTCACGGTATGAGCCAGCGCGGAGGCAGTGTTGTTACATATGTACGCTATGGCGAAAAGGTTTATTCTCCCATCATTGAAGAGGGAGAGGCTGACTATATCGTTTCCTTTGAAAAGATTGAAGCGGCAAGATGGCTTTCATGCCTTAAAAAAGATGGTAAAATAATTGTTAACACTCAGCAGATTGACCCTATGCCCGTAATTATCGGTGCGGCTCAGTATCCCTCCGATGCTCTTGATAAGATTAAAGAAAAAGGAGCATTTGTTGATGCCCTTGATGCTCTTTCTCTTGCAAACGAGGCAGGTAGCTCCAAGGCTGTAAATATCGTGCTTATGGCTCGCCTTGCAAAGTATTTTGACATCAGCTACGACAAGTGGATAGAAGCAATTGAAAAATCCGTTGCTCCTAAATTTATTGAACTTAACAAAAAAGCCTTTGAACTTGGCTACAACCACTAAAAGTAAGGGATGATAAAAATGGAAAATTATTATCAGAAAGAAATTGAAACTGCCTCCCATGAGCAAATCCGTGCGTGGCAGAGTGAACGTCTTGTAAAAACAGTAAAGCACGTTTACGAGAATAACAAATATTACAGAAAGCTTATGGATGAAAAGGGTGTAACTCCCGATGACATCAAGGGCGTGGATGACCTTCACAAGCTTCCTTTTCTTACAAAGGATGACCTTCGCGAAGCTTATCCCTACGGACTTATGTCCAAACCTCTTTCCGAGTGTGTTCGTATTCAGTCCACAAGCGGTACAACGGGCAAGAGAGTTGTTGCTTTCTATACTCAGCACGATATAGACCTTTGGGAGGAATGCTGTGCAAGAGCTATAGTTGCAGTAGGCGGAACAAAGGAAGATGTTTGTCAGGTTTGTTACGGATACGGTCTTTTTACAGGCGGTCCCGGACTTAACGGTGGCTCTCATAAGGTTGGCTGTCTGACTCTTCCTATGTCCTCAGGTAATACAGAGCGTCAGCTTCAGTTTATGACTGACCTTGAAGCAACAATCATATGCTGTACTCCCTCATATGCACAGTATCTTGCAGAAAGCATTGAGGAGAGAGGTATTAAGGATAAGGTTAAGCTTAAAGCAGGTATCTTCGGTGCGGAAGCATGGACTGAGGAAATGCGTAAGGACATCGAAAAAAGACTCGGCATCAAGGCATACGACATTTACGGTCTTACAGAAATCTGCGGCCCCGGTGTTGCTTTTGAATGCAGTGCACAGAAAGGTATGCATATCAATGAAGATCACTTTATCGCAGAAATAATAGACCCTAAGACAGGCGAAGTTGTTCCCGAGGGTGAAAAGGGTGAATTGGTATTTACCTGCATCACCAAGGAAGCATTTCCGATGATTCGCTACCGTACAAAGGATATTTGCGTTCTTTCAAGAGAAAAGTGCTCCTGCGGAAGAACTCATGT
Organism: Clostridia bacterium; assembly: GCA_045661145.1. Taxonomy (GTDB): domain Bacteria; phylum Bacillota; class Clostridia; order UMGS1883; family UMGS1883; genus UMGS1883. The sequence continues at coordinate 5,779 of JAZRFC010000061.1, forward strand.
TAAAATGGCTAAGCCTATGGGCAGAAGCGATGATATGCTTATTGTAAAGGGTGTAAATGTATTCCCCTCACAGATTGAGGAGGTTCTTCTTGCAAAGGGTCTTACAAGTAACTACCAGATTATAGTTGACCGTGAAAAGACCAGCGATACAATTGAGGTAAGGGTTGAAATGACTCCTGACCTCTTCTCGGATAAGATTAATGAACTTTCTAAGATTGAGAGAGAAGTAAACGATGCTCTTAAATCTATGATAGGTATTTCTGCTCTTGTACGAATTGTAGAGCCTAAGTCCATCGTAAGAAGCGAGGGTAAGGCTGTAAGAGTAATAGACAGAAGAAATCTTTATAATAACTAATAAGGAGTGGGGAAAATGACAATCAATCAGTTATCAATCTTTGTGGAAAACAAGGCAGGCACAGTTGCCAAAATTACAAAAAGCATAGCAGATGCAGGAGTAAGCATCCGTGCACTCAGCGTAGCAGATACGCAGGAATTTGGTATTCTCCGTCTTATTGTAAGTGATGTGGAAAAAGCAAAGGATGCTCTTCATGAGAATGACTGTGTTGTTTCCATCACCAAGGTTATCGGTGTGGAAATCCCTGATGTAGCAGGCGGACTTTCCTCCGTTTTGGAACTTATGAGCGAAAACAGTATCAATGTTGAATATCTCTATGCGTTTATTACTATCTCAGGTCAGCACGCGTATGTTGTACTTCGTGTAGAGGATAATGACAAGGCTGCAAAGATTCTCAAGGAGAATGGAGTTAAGCTTGTAAGTCAGGCTGACATAGATGCTTTATAATTGATAATTATACATTATCATGCACAGAGAAAAAGCACGCAACCCGATTTATATAGGTTTGCGTGCTTTTTTATGTCGTAAATTGTAAAAATATAGGTTTCAATAAATAATTCATTATTATTTTTTTATGTAAAGTTAGGTTAACATAAAACAGAGAAGGCTTTTCCACATTGATTAAAGTTATCAACAGTTTAAAACCCGATTTTTATGTTATTAACAAGAGTTATTAACAGTTTTAACAGTTTTCAACAATAATTTTTTTGAAACCCATTAAAATTAAAACCAACGGAAACAAGGGGAAAATTTGGTTTACATAAGTAATTTGAATAATAATAAAAAAGATATATCCTCAAATAAAATGTCGAAGCTTGAGGAAAAATGCAAGGGCGACTTATTGTGCAAAATATATTTGTAAAAAGACAAAAAACGTAGCTGTGAATTACTTGACATAGCTTTTGTATTAGTATAAAATATAATAGATATGTTATAAAGGAAAGCGGAGGCTAATAGTATGAAAATTCTTGTTACCGGCGGTGCCGGATATATCGGAAGCCACACTTGTGTGGAACTTCTTAATGCAGGTCATGAAATTGTAGTTGTAGACAACCTTTCAAACTCCTGCGAAAAATCTCTCGATGCAGTAAAGAAAATTACGGGAAAGGATTTCCCCTTTTATAAATGTGATATTCTTGATTATGACGGTCTTACAAAGGTTTTCGATGAAAATAAGGTAGAGGCAGTTATTCACTTTGCGGGTCTTAAGGCAGTAGGTGAATCTGTTGAGAAGCCTCTTGAATATTATCACAATAATATGACAGGTACATTTAACCTTGTTAAGGTTATGAAGGAGCATAATGTATTTAACATTGTGTTCTCTTCTTCCGCAACTGTTTACGGAAGCCCCGAAACAGTTCCGATAAAGGAGGATTTCCCCCTTTCAACCACAAATCCCTACGGTTCTACCAAGCTTATGCTTGAAAGAGTTTTAAGTGACGTATATGTTTCCGACAACCGTTTCAGTGTAGTGCTTCTTCGTTACTTCAACCCCATCGGTGCACACAAAAGCGGAAATATAGGGGAGGATCCTAAGGGTATTCCAAATAACCTGCTTCCTTATGTTGCACAGGTTGCAGTAGGCAGACTTCCGAAAATAAATGTGTTCGGCGATTGCTATCCTACAAAAGACGGCACAGGTGTCCGTGACTATATCCACGTTGTTGACCTTGCTATCGGTCATCTCAAGGCTGTGGAAAAGAGAAGCAATGTACCCGGTGTACATATCTATAATCTTGGCACAGGTCAGGGCTACAGCGTTTTGGAAATTGTCAAGGCATTTTCCGAAGCCTCAGGAAAAGAGCTTCCTTATGAGATTGTGCCCCCCAGACCCGGCGATGTTGCAATCTGCTATGCAGATGCGTCCAAGGCTAAGGAAGAGCTTGAATGGGTAGCAGAGAGAGGTATTGCAGAAATGTGTGCCGATGCATGGAATTGGCAGAGCAAAAATCCCAACGGGTTTGAGAAATAAGGAGGAACTAAAATGACAAAAATCAGATTCGACTACACAAAAGCAGAAAAATTTATATCAAAGGATGAAATAGCGGCTCTTGACGGTGCTATCAAGGCAGCACATGATACACTTCATAACGGCACAGGCAGAGGTAATGATTTCCTCGGCTGGGTGGACCTTCCCGAAAATTATGACAAGGAAGAGTTTGCAAGAATTAAAAAGGCGGCTGAAAAAATCAAGAGCAATTCCAAGGCTCTTGTAGTTATCGGTATCGGTGGCAGTTACCTCGGTGCGAGAATGGCTGTTGGAATGCTTCACAGCAGCTTTGCAAACCACAATGAAAACGGAGTGCAGATTTACTTTGCAGGTAACTCTATCAGTTCATCCTATCTCGCTGACCTTATTGAAAAGGTTAAGGATATTGATTTTTCAGTAAATATCATTTCCAAAAGCGGTACTACAACGGAGCCTGCAATAGCATTCCGCGTATTCCGTGAGCTTCTTATTGAAAAGTACGGAAAAGACGGTGCAAGAGAGAGGATTTTTGCAACAACAGACAAGGCGAGAGGCGCTCTCAAGAACCTTGCAGATGAAGAGGGCTATGAAACATTCGTGGTTCCCGATAATGTAGGCGGTCGTTACAGCGTGCTTACTGCAGTAGGTCTTCTTCCAATTGCGGCAAGCGGTGCTGACATTGATGCTCTTATGCAGGGTGCTCAGGATGCAATGAAAGAGTACGCTAACCCCAACCTTATGGAAAACGATTGCTATAAGTATGTTGCGGCAAGAAATGCACTTTACCGCAAGGGCAAAAATATTGAAATTATGGTAAATTACGAGCCTCAGGTACACTACTTTGCAGAATGGTGGAAACAGCTTTTCGGCGAGAGCGAGGGTAAGGAAAACAAGGGTATTTTCCCTGCAGCAGTTGACTTTTCTGCTGACCTTCACTCTATGGGACAGTACATTCAGCAGGGACTTCGCATGATGTTTGAAACAGTTATCTTCTTTGATAACGCAAAGAAAGACCTCGTTATAAAGGAAGATAGTGATAATGTAGACGGACTTAACTTCCTTGCAGGAAAGAATGTAAGCTATGTTAACGAGCAGGCGTTCAACGGAACACTTCTCGCTCATACAGACGGCGATGTTCCGAACATCGTTCTCCGCGTGGAAAATATGGACGAATACTGTCTTGGCAACCTTATCTACTTCTTTGAAAAGGCTTGCGGTATCAGCGGTTATGTTCTTGGTGTAAATCCTTTTGACCAGCCTGGTGTGGAGGACTATAAGAAGAATATGTTTGCTCTTCTCGGTAAGCCCGGCTACGAAGCACAGCAGGCAGAGCTTCAGGCAAGACTTTAAGATACATTCGATTAGAAAGTATTACAAAGGAGAAAAAAATGGGTATTTTTAATAGCTACACAAAACCCGGAAAGGGTGTGAGCAAGGAGGATGTTCAGAAGTCAGGCATTTCGCTTTATTTTGACATTTTTCTGAGAAGATTCTGGAAATTTATTTCCATAAATCTGCTTTATGTGATTGCATCCATTCCGGCAATCATTATATCGTTTTTTATAGCAATATACTATATTCTGTCAGTTATTCCTTATATGAGCAAGGTAAGTGAAGAATATATTAACATGGTTCCTTTGCTGCTTATCTTTTTTACAGTTGTAATTTTTCAGGCAACGGGAAGCGGCCCTGCATCTGCTGCCCATACATTTGTTATCAGAAAATATGTAAAGGATACACACGCTTGGATATGGTCTGATTTCGTAAGCAGTTTCAAGCAAAACTTCTGGCAGGGTATGGCGGTTTATATTATAAACGTGTTGGTATTCTTTATGCTGGCATTCGGATACCTGTTTTATAAAAACCTTGTGCCGGGTACAATATCGATTGTGCTGAGTACTTTGATTCTTATAATAACCGTGATTTTTTCTGTTATGCAGAAGTACGTTTATGTTTTGCTGTCAGCATTTCAGCTTAAGGTAAAACATATTTACAAAAATGCATTTATTCTTACGATTGTGGGACTTAAATGGAATATTTTTTCTTCAATAATCATTGGAGCAATGCTTTTTGGAATGGCGTATTTGTGTAATTACGTGATTGGACTTGGAGTTATACTGTGCTTCTACTACACGCTGGTCAATTTTACCCAGACTTTCATAACAAACAATGTAGTAAAGAAATATGTTGAAGAGCCTGCATTGGAAAGAGAGAATAGTGAAGAATAACAAAAAGGTTGCTGAATGTATTATTCAGCAACCTTTTTTAGTAGTTCAGTATTTTGTTTGCCAACTTTATAGATGCTTCATATCCCTTAAGATGCTCTTTTATCTGGTCCTTTCTCGGGTAGTAGCGGATAAACATATAAAGTCCCGAGGTATCAAGCCCTGCATCTTCAAAAAATTTCAGATTTGAAATATCAATTCCATAAGCCTTGCCGTGGGCATCATAGGTTTCAAATCGGGAAATATCTCCGTCTACCCAATCCTCAAGAGGTGCATAGGCAACATCGTCTGAATTTTCTCCCTTGTAAAAATCAGCAATCGTCTTGTCAAGGAAGAAAATATAAGATGCCTCTTCTCCGATTGCCATATTAAGTTTAAGGGAATTTGCCTGAATATACTCTACATCCTTGGAGTCGGGATTTATATCAAGGTGTGAGAAGTACAGATTCTTTTCCCCATTACCGTCAAGGTCTTCACAGAGTGGGGAAAGGACTTCCTCCATTTTTTCTCTGAAAACATCGGTGTAATAAAGCTTTCCTGCATAGGTCAAAGTCACATCAAACTTTTCTGCCGTAAGGGAACTGTACACCGTAATTCCCACAAGCAATAATACAAAAATCACCCCGAGGGTAATTCCTTTATAGTACATCCAATACCAGCTCCACCATTCTCTGGTGAATGTTTTCGGTACTGTGCCGTATTTTTCAGCCATTAAAATCACTCCTTGAAGTATATCATAACAAAAAAATCAGTCATTGTAAATAAACACATTAAAAAAGACACAAAAAAGTTACAAGTGTCTGGGAAAGAAAAATAAGGTTTAATTCTTCCGTGACTTAAGTGCATAATAAAAAGCCTTTACGGGAAAGATTTACTTGTAGTAAATTTTTCTTGCGGAGGCTTTTTTTATGATAAACAAGGTTGAAATCTGTGGTGTCAATACATCCAAGTTACCTACACTTACTGCACAGGAAAAAAGGGAGCTTTTTGAAAAAATAAAAAAGGGTGACTCAATCGCCCGTGAAACCTTTATTCGGGGTAATCTTCGTCTTGTACTGAGCGTTATCGGACGCTTCAATAATCGAGGAGAAAATGTAGATGACCTTTTTCAGGTGGGTTGTATAGGCCTTATAAAATCAATAGATAACTTTAATACAGAGCTGGACGTTCAGTTTTCCACCTATGCAGTGCCGATGATTATTGGTGAAATACGGCGTTACCTCCGCGATAATAATGCGGTCAGGGTGTCCCGTTCTCTTCGTGATATTGCCTATAAAGCACTGTGCATCCGCGAAAAAATAATGAATGAAAATAACCGTGAGCCATCTGTAGGAGAAATTGCAAAAATGATTGATGTCACTCCCGAGGAGGTTTCAACTGCCCTCGATGCCATTCAGGAGCCCATATCACTTTTCGAGCCGGTGTACCACGACGGGGGAGATGCAGTCTATGTAATGGACCAGGTATCCGACAAGAAAAATCTGGACGAAACATGGATAGAAAAAATCTCCCTACGGGAAGCTATGGATAAGCTTACCGACAGGGAGAAAATGATTATAATTATGCGGTTTTTCCGCGGAAAAACCCAGACCGAGGTCGCCAATGAGGTCGGCATAAGTCAGGCGCAGGTTTCCCGTCTTGAAAAAAGTGCAATAACAAGTATGCGGAAAAACATTTAAAAAACGTCAGTTTGCAAGGGAGGGGGGGATCCCCTCCCGTATTTTTACTTGGGTATAATAAGTGTTGCACCGCTGTGCAAATCAGCCTCTGATTCAAGCGCATTTGCCTTTAAAATACCATCGGGGCTTACACCGTATTCCTTGGCTATATCCCACAGCGTTCTGCCCATGTGCACGCAGGAAACAATAATTGACGGCCTTGGTACGGGGGTATATTCGACAGGTGTAACCTCATACACAATATCAGTATCGGTGGTTTTTACACATTGTACCTCTACCTCTACATTTCCGCGAAGCTCAACAGTTCTGTCATCGGCAATAACATAGCTGATATTCCGCATCTTGCAGGAGGTAACGGGGGTCAGCATACAACCGGGGGAATCGCATTCCACAGAAAATTCTGCATTTGTCTTATAACTGCAGGCAGGGGCAGAGCTGTCACCGCTTAAATACAGCATATATATTTCCGTATATCCCGATACCTTTAGAATATCCCCCTCAGGAACACAGCTTTCAATAAACGGGCGGGCTATCACCTGATAAACAGTCCTGATTGCAGGGAATGACGGGGGAAGAGAAACTCTCTCCTTTATATCGGCATCACGTTTTATAATTCTTTCCACACAGTCCACACTAACAGGAGAATACCTGAGGTCAATTGCTCCGTGGGGAATATATGCATCGGTAACACAGTCAACACACACTTTTTCACGGGCAATTACTCTCATCGCAAGCTGTGTTGAGATGTCAAATGTACATACCCGGCCTTCCTCGTTTGCCGATGCCGTTGCAGAGAGGTCAGTTATTTTTACGCTGTGCTCACAGTTCATATCCTCGCGAATTCCGTCAGCTTCCAGAATATGTGCAAAGGTTACGTCAGAGGCCCCATATTCCATACCTTTCTCACTTGTATAGAGTATTGTTACACGGACCGTTCCCTTTACAATTGCTTTGTCATCAATTACCTTGATACTGCTTTCCGTAAGCACACCGTCTGTTTTTAGTATTTCAATTATAGGAGCCTTATCCGATGCAAGGGAAAAACTATCCGTTACCGTTGTAATATCCCGGCTGTTTGCGCAAATCATATCTGTATGTAATGGAGTCTTCTTGATGCAGGCACCTTCAATTTCGGAGATAATACCAAGATTATAGCAAGAATAAACAGCCCCCGAAAGGCACAGTGTTGCCTTGAGAGACAACTTCCTGCAGTTTGCAATATCACACCCCAAATCATATACATCCACATCACAGATTGCTGTCATTGCGTCGGTGATGCTTCCGTCACGAACAAGGTTCGAAAATTCGCAGGAGGAAGTAATGGATTTTACACATTTTTCCTCGTTGTCTGCAAGGTACAGAATGTCAAATGTAACTGTTCCGGCTACAATCAGGTGGGAATTTCTTATTTCACAGCTTGTCACTTTAGGCCGTGCACTCAGCTGAAGCACCTTCAGTATGTCGGGCTTGCTGTCTGGGACAATTACATCACATTCCGCAGAAAAGTTGTTTTTTACCCGATATACCGAGCTGCATACCGGCAGGGTTTCGTTTTTAATATTTATTTCCATAATAAAAATCCTCCTCACACCAAGAATATATGAGCAGGATTTATAAGCTATTCCAAAAAAAGGCAAAAAAATATGACAGACCAATGAAACCGTCTGCCACTAAAAGGAGGGAAAATGAAAAAAGTTTATGTACCTTTTCGGTACATTCATATAATACAACAAATTTTCACAAAAAACAATAAGCAAACTATAAGAATTAAACACCTTTTTTGAAAAATATTTGTGCAAGTTGCACAAGAAGTAAAAAGTTTTATATTAACGCAATATTTGCGAGAGATTTTCGCTGAGTAGCAAAGGACTTTGCCATTTTGAATGCCAAAATGGCGAAAAGCGGTGGGGAGTTGCGATTCTCCCCACTCCCCTCAACGCCCTCGCAGGGGCGTAATCTTTCTTGGGCGTGGTTTTCTTTGACTATATTGTTTTCGTTTTTACAAATTTTCCGTCTTTGAACCGCCGGCTTTAAGGCAACACTCAGTTGCCTGTTCGCCTGAAATTGCTCGTCAGCAGAGGAAAATGATACTCGCAATTTCACGGTAGCCGACAGAAAATTTGTAAAAACCGTAGGCCCCTGCGACTCCGCAGATTGATTTGCAATACATTGCAAAATATAAGAGGCTGTTAAAAACAGCCCCCATAAAATCAAATAAGTTCTTCCATCTTTTCTCTGAATTGAAAACCTATTTTTGCACCTACAATGATTCCTATTTCAAAAAACACCTCTTCGTATTCACTTACCTGTTCATCGAAATAACCGTATATTCTGTCAAATTCATCAATATCGGTAAACTTTTCTTCAAAGAAATTCTTGGCTTTTCTTCTTGCTTCTGTAATTCTTTCAGAATACTTTTTGTCAGATGTGGGGATAAATGTTTCTCCACCGTGTTTCAAAAAGTTCTGTAACGAGATAAGTTCTGCCCTTTGTAAGTAGTTTTCAAATTTCATAAATGATACCTCCGTTTTTAATTTAGTTTGACAGAAGTATCTATCCGTAGTATAATATTTACAGATAGGAGTATTCCTGTCGGTGGGAGATAAACAGGTTTGTAGCCGTGGTGGGTGGCAACCTGTTTATTTCTTTTTATCAATTTCTTTCTTCACCAAATTTATACCGTACATTATTGTATCAGTGCGCGTTTTATTTAACGCATCTGCACACTCTTGAATTAAATCAGCTTCCTGTTCTGTAAGTCTTATGTTTAATTTGCTTTTGCGTGCATCTTCCTTTGGTGGTCTCCCTGTTCGTGGGGACATTGTTATCACCTCACTTTTTGTCCTCGCAATAATATTATAATATTGGGCGTGCAAAAAGTCAATAGTTTTGACTAAACTTTTTCTTGTTATTTACAGTTGAAAAATTTTTTAAAATGGTGTAAAATATTATAATGACTTGTTTTGAAAGGGGGATTCCTATGAATTTCAAGCTTGTATCGGATTTTAAACCTACGGGTGACCAGCCTCAGGCAATAGATGCCCTTGTGGAAAGTATTGAAAAGGGTAACCGCGGTCAGGTGCTTTTGGGTGTTACGGGAAGTGGTAAGACTTTTACCGTGGCAAACGCCATTGCACGGGTGAATAAACCCACCCTTGTTCTTGCACATAATAAGACTCTTGCGGCACAGCTATGCAGTGAGTTCAAGGAGTTTTTCCCCGAGAATGCAGTTGAGTATTTTGTCAGCTATTACGACTACTATCAGCCGGAGGCATACATTCCCTCCAGCGATACCTATATTGAAAAGGATGCACAGATTAACGACGAAATTGACAAGCTCCGACACAGTGCAACCATGGCACTTTTTGAGAGGAGAGATGTAATTGTAGTCGCTTCCGTAAGCTGTATTTACGGCCTTGGTGACCCCGAGGATTACAGTACCCTTGTGCTTTCTCTCCGTCCCGGTATGCAAAAGGACCGTGACGAGGTTATAAAAAAACTTGTGGATATGCAGTATGAGAGAAACGACATAAACTTTGTCCGTGGTAAATTCCGTGTACGAGGAGATGTCCTTGAGGTTTTCCCTATCAGCAGTGGTGAGGATGCAGTAAGGATAGAATTTTTCGGTGATGAAATTGACCGCATAACGGAGATTGACACTCTTACAGGCGAGGTCCTCGGCGTAAGACAGCATATAGGAATATACCCTGCATCCCACTATGTAACAACCCCGGAAAAGAGGGAGCAGGCAATAGCATCTATCAGGGAAGAGCTTGAAATACGCCTTAAAGAGCTTCGTGACAATGACCGTCTTCTTGAGGCACAGCGACTTGAAGAAAGAACAAATTACGATATAGAAATGATGAGGGAAATCGGTTTCTGCAGCGGTATCGAAAACTATTCACGTCACATCAGCGGACGGGAGCCGGGAAGCCCTCCTTACACGCTGATTGACTATTTCCCCGATGACTTTTTGCTTGTAATTGACGAGAGTCACGTAACCGTACCCCAGGTGCGTGCAATGTACGCAGGTGACAGAAGCAGAAAGGAAAGCCTTGTGAAATACGGCTTCCGTCTGCCGTCAGCCTTTGACAACAGACCACTTAACTTCGACGAATTCGAGAAAAGACTCAATCAGGTTATATATGTAAGTGCAACTCCTGCACAGTACGAATATGACAATTCACAAAGCGTCGCACAGCAGCTTATCCGTCCCACGGGACTTCTCGACCCCGAGATTTTTGTCCGTCCCATAGAGGGGCAGATAGACGACCTCTTAACGGAAATCTATACCCGTGCCGACAAAAAAGAGAGAGTGCTTGTAACAACTCTTACCAAGAAAATGGCAGAGGACCTTACCGATTATCTTCGCAGTATGGGAATCAAGGTCAAGTATATGCACTCCGATGTTGAAACTCTTGAAAGACTTGAAATTGTCCGTGATTTAAGGCTTGGTGTCTTTGATGTGCTTGTGGGTATCAACCTGCTTCGAGAGGGGCTTGATATTCCCGAGGTTTCCCTTGTGGCAATCCTAGATGCCGATAAAGAAGGCTTTTTGAGGAGCGAAACCTCACTCATTCAGACAATCGGAAGAACGGCAAGAAATTCCGAGGGTAAGGTAATAATGTATGCCGATAGAATTACAGATTCTATGAAACGGGCTATTGACGAAACAAACCGCAGACGTGAAATACAGATGGCATATAATAAAGAACACGGAATCACGCCAAAGACCATAGTAAAGGCAGTTGGTGATGTAATTGCCGCAGTAACGGCAGAGGAAGAAATGGCTCCTCAGCAGAATGTGGCTTTAGTTCTTTCCAAACTTGAAAACGAGATGCGCATTGCCGCAGAAGAGCTCCGTTTCGAGGATGCGGCGAAGATACGCGACCGCATAAAGCGTCTTAGAAAAGAGGTGCAGTAATGAGAAAAGAAGAAATTGTAATACAGGGTGCAAGAGAAAATAACCTCAAAAACATTGACCTGACCATTCCCCGTGACAAATTCATTGTATTTACGGGCGTATCGGGAAGCGGAAAGACCTCTCTTGCATTTGACACTATTTATGCAGAGGGACAGCGCAGATATGTGGAATCCCTTTCCTCATACGCACGAATGTTCCTCGGGCAGATGGAAAAGCCCGAGGTGGATTATATCGAGGGCCTCAGCCCTGCTATCAGCATAGACCAGAAGACAACCAACAAAAACCCCCGTTCAACAGTAGGTACGGTAACTGAAATATATGACTACCTCCGTCTTTTGTACGCAAGGGTAGGTGTGCCTCACTGCCCCGAATGTGGAAAGGTTATTACACAGCAGTCCCTTGACCAGATTGTGGACAAGGTGCTGTCTCTTCCCGAGGGAAGCAGGGTGCAGATTCTTGCCCCCGTTGTACGCAGAAAAAAGGGCGAGCATCAAAAGATATTTGAAAGTGCCCGTAAAAGCGGTTATGTCCGTGTGCGTGTTGACGGAATTATTTATGACCTTTCTGAAGAAATCGAACTTGAAAAACAGAAAAAGCACAACATAGAAATTGTTGTTGACCGTCTTGTAGTACGTGACGGCATCCGCACCCGACTTGCAGATTCCGTTGAAATAGCACTCCATCAGGCGGAGGGTATCGTTATGATTCTAAACGGTGAGGAGGAGCTGACCTTCAGCCGTAACTATGCCTGCGAGGATTGCGGAATCAGTCTTGAGGAGCTTTCTCCCCGTATGTTTTCCTTTAACAATCCTATGGGTGCTTGTCCACGTTGCAGTGGTATCGGGCTTTTAAAAAGAGTTGACCCGTCATTAGTTCTTATAAGTGACGAGCTTTCCATTATGGAGGGTGCATTTTCCGTCAGCGGATGGCGTGCCCCCGATAAGGACGGAAGTATGGCAAACGCCACTTTCCGCGGACTTGCGAAAAAGTATAATTTCAGCCTTAATACCCCCGTCAAGAATTTACCGCAAGAGGTTATAGATGTAATTCTGTACGGAACAAAGGGCGAGGAAATTGAAATCGAGCATATGGGTAAGCGCGGACTTTCCAGATATATGACTCCTTTTGAGGGTATTGTTACCAACCTCCAGCGCCGTTATGACGAAACGGACAGCGAATGGTCCAAATGGGATATAGAGGGGCTTATGCGCGAGATTCCCTGCAACGAATGTAAGGGAAAACGACTCCGTAGAGAGAGCCTTGCCGTTACTGTTGACGGAAAGAATATTGACGAGGTATGTAACCTTTCCGTAACTAAATCAAAAGAATTTTTTGACAACATAACACTTGACAAACAGCAGAGTATGATTGCCGAGGAAATATTAAAGGAAATCAATGCCCGTATAGGCTTCCTCAACAATGTGGGACTCGAGTATCTTACACTTTCCCGTTCAGCAGGAACTCTTTCAGGCGGTGAGTCACAGAGAATCCGTCTTGCAACACAGATAGGCTCGGGGCTTGTAGGCGTTTTGTATATCCTTGACGAGCCGAGTATCGGTCTTCATCAGCGTGACAACAACAAGCTTATTGATGCCCTTAAATCTCTTCGTGATATGGGAAATACCCTTATCGTGGTAGAGCACGACGAGGACACAATGTTTGCCGCAGACCACATTGTAGATGTGGGTCCTGGGGCAGGTGTTCACGGCGGAGAGATTATTGCACAGGGCAGCGTGGAAGACATTATGAATAACAAAAACTCCCTTACGGGCGACTACTTAAGCGGACGAAAGAAAATTGAAGTCCCCGAAGCTCGCCGAAAGGGTAACGGAAAGAAAATAACCGTTGTGAAAGCGGAGGAAAATAACCTCAAGGGTATTGATGTAGACATCCCATTAGGAAAGTTTGTCTGTGTAACGGGTGTTTCCGGAAGCGGTAAAAGCTCTCTTGTAAACGAGGTTGTGTACAAGCATCTTGCATACAAGCTTAACCGTTCCAAGGCAGTTCCGGGCAAGCACAAAACAGTTGAGGGCATAGAAAATCTTGACAAGGTTATCGATATCGACCAGTCACCTATCGGTCGTACACCCCGTTCAAATCCTGCAACTTACACGGGTGTATTCAACGACATTCGCGAGCTTTTTGCACAGACTCCCGAAGCAAAGGCAAGGGGCTACAATCAGGGACGATTCAGCTTTAATGTCCGCGGAGGCAGGTGTGAAGCCTGCTCCGGTGACGGTATCATAAAAATCGAGATGCACTTTCTTCCTGATGTGTATGTCCCCTGCGAGGTTTGTAAGGGAAAACGATACAACCGTGAAACATTGGATGTTCACTACAAGGGAAAGAATATATTTGAAGTTCTTGATATGACAATAGACGAAGCCACAGACTTTTTTGAAGCCATTCCCAAGATAAAAAACAAGCTTCAGACAATCAAGGATGTAGGTCTTGGTTATATAAAGCTCGGTCAGTCCTCTACAACTCTTTCCGGCGGTGAGGCACAGAGAGTGAAGCTTGCAACGGAGCTTTCAAAACGCTCTACGGGAAAGACTATCTATATTCTTGACGAGCCTACCACGGGACTCCACAGTGCCGATGTTCACAGACTGATAGATGTCCTCAACAGATTTGTAGAGGAAGGTAATACAGTCTTGGTAATCGAGCATAACTTAGATGTTATAAAAACAGCCGACCATATCATTGACCTGGGTCCCGAGGGCGGTGACAACGGGGGCAATATTGTAGCCGAGGGTACCCCCGAGGAAGTGGCGAAAAACCCGAAATCTTATACGGGAATGTTCCTCAAGAAACTTTTAACCAAATAAATCATAATACCCCTTTGTATTTAATACTTATTAATACAAGGGGGTTTTATTATGACAGAAATTACAAACAAAAAGACGGGCAATATCATCATTGAAAACCGTGCAAAAATGACAGCAGGAGGAATCCGTGATGTGGAAAACTTTTCTCCCGAGAGAATTGTTCTTATTACCGACGGACATCTCTTGACGGTTACGGGAAAGGGTATGAAGGTAAAGAAGCTTTCCACGGAAACGGGAGAAATTTTTATCGAGGGAGAAATATCAGGCTGCGTTTATACCGAGGGAAAGGGCGAAAGAGAAAGCTTCTTTAAAAGGGTGCTCAAATAATGGAGGTATCATCATCCCATCAGGTCAACGTATTCTTTATTTATGTACTGTCGGGACTTATATGCGGTACATTTTTTGATATACAAAGACTTTTACGGAGAATGTTTGCCGCAGGTAGTACCCGGACTCTTGTGGAGGACTTTATATTTGCTGTATTTACTGTGTTTATGACAATTATTCCGGGCTTTATTTATAACAACGGAGAAATGCGTTACTAT
>JAZRFC010000062.1:0-3694 GCA_045661145.1 Clostridia bacterium
CTATTTTTCAATACAAGTATCTCTTCTTCATACATTAACATGTGTCTATAGTTTCTTGACATAAAAATACCTCCTATGGTTTTTTCATTATACCATAGGAGGCTCTTTTTTTCTATTGTCCGTTTTTACTGGACTTGTTCAAACTCCGTTCAGCTTTTATTTTCACTCTTCTCTGTTTGCTTTTAAAAGTTCAATTTCTGCTTTATAACCGTCAAGCTCATTGGGTGTTTCAAGAAACACGGGAAGATGCTTAAGACGGGGGTTATTTATAATATTTTTCATTGCTTCAAGACCAATTGAGCCTTCGCCTATTTTTTCATGTCTGTCCTTATGGCTTTCAAATGGATTTTTGGAGTCGTTCATATGAATAGCGTGAAGTCTGTCAAGTCCGATTATCCGGTCAAACTCGTCAAGCACACCGTCAAGGTTTCCTACAATGTCGTAACCTGCATCATATACGTGACAGGTATCAAGGCACACGCCTACTTTTTCGGAAAGCTCCGTTTTGTCAATGATTTCTCTGAGTTCTTCAAAGCTTCTTCCGATTTCACTGCCTTTACCCGACATGGTTTCAAGAAGAACAATAGTTGTCTGGTCAGGAGTAAGTATAGTATTGAGAAGTGACGCGGTAAGCTCTATTCCCTTTTCTGCACCCTGCCCAACGTGGCTACCAGGATGGAAGTTATAGAGGTTTCCAGGCACATATTCCATACGTTCCATATCATCCTGCATAATACGGAGTGCAAGGTCACGCACTCTTTCGTCTGCAGATGAGGGATTAAGTGTATAGGGAGCGTGCGCAAGGATTTTTCCAAAGCCGTTTTCGGAAGTATATTCCAAAAACTCTGCTATATCCTTTTCATCAATATCCTTTGCGGCAAATCCCCGTGGATTTCTTGTAAAAAACTGAAAGGTATTGGCACCGATTGACACCGCTTCCTTTGCCATATGCAAAAACCCCTTTGATGCCGACAGGTGACATCCTAAGTAAAACATAATAATCTCTCCTTAAAAATTATTGCTTTTAAATTTAAAATATAGTATAATAATATATAAGAATCTCAAAAAATGAGAGGTAATATACAAAATGAAAAAAGTAGTAACTAAAGCATTTGCAAAAATCAATCTTTCTTTAGATGTACTTGGCAAGCTTGAAAATGGGTATCACGAGGTACAGATGGTTATGCAGACCGTGTCCGTTTTCGACCTTGTAACCGTTACAAAAATCAAAAGCGGAATAGAGCTTTCCACAAATCTTCCGTATCTGCCCATTGACAGTAACAACATTGCATACAGGGCTGCTGAAGAATTTTTTAAATATACGGGGATAAAGGAGGGGGTCAGCATTGACATTTCCAAACGTATTCCTGTCGGTGCAGGACTTGCGGGGGGAAGCAGTAACGCTTCCGCTGTACTTAAAGCTATGAACAAGCTTTTCGGCACAGGCTTATCCTTAAAAGAGCTTTGCAAAATCGGCATAAAATTGGGTGCCGATGTACCTTACTGTATTCTCGGCGGAACACGACTTGCTGAGGGTATCGGAGAAAAGCTTTCTCCCCTGCCTAAATTCCCTAAGTGCAGTATCGTTCTTGTAAAGCCGTCTTTTTCAATAAGCACCAAAACAGTCTATGAAAAAATTGATTCATATACATATTATAAAAGACCACAGACACAAAAGCTTATCCAGGGGCTTCACGCTTCCGATATGGAAATGATTACAGGTGCTATGGGTAATGTGCTTGAAGAGGTAAGTCTTTCCGAGCATCCCATATTGGAAAAGGTTAAAAATGAACTTGTGGAGCTTGGTGCCATCCGTGCACAGATGAGTGGCAGCGGACCTACTGTTTTCGGCATCTTCAACAATATTGAAGATGCACGAAATGCAAAAAAAGAATTGTGGGGAAAATACAAAACAGTATATATTTGTACACCCGTATAAAATTTTTCCACAGTGGCAATACTTACATATGAGGTGTTGCTGAGTGAAAAAAATTTTGACATTACTTGCTGTAACCGGCTTTATGCTTTTTCTGTTGGTGGGGTATTCTACAACCGTTAATTCGAATCTCTCCGAAAACATTGTAAGACTCCATGTCCTTGCAAACAGCGATAGCGTTGAGGACCAAAAGCTGAAGCTTCAGGTTCGCGATGCAATATTGGAACACAGCCGTGCAAATTTCACAAAGAAAAGCGATGTAAAAACAAAGCTTGATGAATATAAAGAAATTGCAGAAGCCGTCATTTCTGAAAAGGGATATAGCTACCCGATTGAAGTAGAATACGGAAACTTCAAATTCCCTACAAAGGAATATAATAATATCCGCCTCCCTGCAGGAAATTACGATGCTCTGAGGGTAAAAATCGGTAATGCCGAGGGGCAGAATTGGTGGTGTGTTATGTTTCCGCCTCTTTGCTTTGTTGACGGAACCACAGACAGCGTTTACGCTGAGGAAAAACTGCAATCCTCATTGGATAAGGAATCCTATGACATCATAACAACAAGCGCACAAAACGGTGTATTCCCCTTTGAGGTTAAATTTAAAATAGTTGAATTTTACGGAAAGCTTTGCGGAAAGGACAAGGTCTACGCAAAGTCAAGGTAGCCGAAAGCTAACAAAAGAAAGGACTTCGTACTATGAGAATGAGAACACGCAGTCACCTTGATGACAGAATCAAGGCGTGTGAAAACATTATGCTTGAAAATTTTAACGACACTGCCCGTGGGTTTGCGGGTAGCTGTCCTTTACATATTGAGATAGGGTGCGGAAAGGGACGCTTTATTGCAGAAACTGCAAAATTGAATCCCGATATTCGCTATATTGCCGTTGAAAAAGTATCCAATGTTATGGTACTTGCAATGGAGAAAGCCATAAAGGCAGAGGTTACTAACCTACGTTTTATGCGCGGAAACTTCCAGATACTTGCAGAGTCATTTCCCGATAAATCCGTAGACAGAATATACCTTAATTTCAGCGACCCATGGCCTAAAAAGGGTTACGCAAAACGCAGGCTGACACACGGCGGATTTCTGGAAATTTACAAGAGAATTTTAAAGGATGACGGCGAAATCTGTTTCAAGACAGATAATCGTGAGCTTTTCGATTTTTCCCTTGAAAGTTTTCCTGAAAACGGTTTTTCTCTTTCGGAAGTTACCTTCGATTTACACAGCAGTGATTTTGAAGGTAACATTATGACCGAATACGAGGAGCGTTTTTCACAAATGGGCTTCCCTATCTGCAGATTGGTGGCTAAAAAGACACATTGACATTTTACCACGAAAGCCAGATTGTTTCAATGCTTTTTTGAAAGGATTAGTCATATGATGCTCAGAATTGTTCATTGTGCAGACATACATATCGGTGCATCCTTCGGTCGGCTTCCCTCTCGCCTTGCATCCTTGCGTGCAGAGGAACAAAGGGCCGCTTTTATGGATACCATAAATTATTGCAAAGAAAAAACAGTCGACGCACTACTTATATGCGGCGACTTATTTGATTCTCCTAATCCGCTTAAAAAGGATGCGGAATTTGTGAGAAAAGCACTCGCTTCCCTCTCTCCAGTTCCCGTTTTTATTATTTCAGGAAATCACGATTATATTAGCCCTGACTCGCCTTTTTTGAAAGAGGGTTATTTCAGCGGTAATGTACATATTTTCCCGTGCTTTGACCATTATTTTGAAATTCCCGAAAAAGAC
>JAZRFC010000063.1:0-3754 GCA_045661145.1 Clostridia bacterium
ATTTTGCTTTCACTTACTGCGGCGGTTGTGATTCATATAATACTGCTTATCATTGATTTTCTTTACAAGAAGATTTTTCACGGAACCCCCGTTGAGCGTGCCTCTATCATTTATTCCAATGCGGCGAATCTTATTATTCCCATAGTTGCTTTCATTTTGGGAGATGAGTGGGTAATTTACAGCTGTACATACGTATCGGTTCAGTTGGTTCTTATATGGACACAGGGAGTAACGCTCTTTTCGAAACAGGAAAAGTTTAATATAAAGAAAATCCTGCTCAATACCAATATTATTGCAATTGCAGTTGGTGCGACGCTCATGGTAACGGGAATCAGACTTCCGAAATTTGCGAGTGATTTGTCTTCCTCACTGGGAACGATGATAGGGAATGTCGGCATGCTCATAGCGGGAATGACAGCCGCAGATATGAGCTTTAAAAGAATGCTGGCAAACAAAAGGCTTTATCTGGTGACACTTATGCGCAATATTGTCTGTCCTTTTATAATCCTTGTATTTCTCAAGGGTGTGCTTCCTTATATTCCTACTGAAAATGCTTCGGAGATACTCTTGGTTACTTTCCTTGCCACTATGACACCCTCGGCAGCAATGATGATGCAGTTTGCTCAGGTGTATGATACTGAGGTTGAGTACTCTGTAGCAATTAATATTATAACCACGGTTGTGTGTATTGCTACAATGCCTGTGCTTGTGTGGCTATATTCTATTTAATACGGAAGTGATTACTTATGAAAAAATCGGCGCTTATATGTATTGTTGCCGCAAGTATAGGTTGGGGAACCTCGGGCATTTTTGTGGATTGTCTGACTCCTTTCGGATTCACCTCATTGCATATGACTTTTATACGCTCTTTAGCAATGCTTGTTTCCATGCTGCTATATGTCTTAATCTGTGACAGAGGTCTTTTTAAAATTTCATTTTCCCATCTGCTTTTAACCATGGGAAGCGGTCTTGCCTTTTTCGGAACGGCAAGCTGTTACTTTTATTCCATGGTGAAAAGCTCTGTATCCACTGCCGTTGTGCTTATGTATACGGCACCGATTTTCGTTATGATATATTCGGTGCTTTTCCTGGGAGAAAAACTGACAAAGGCGAAAACCTTCTGCGTGGCAATTATGCTTTTAGGATGCTCGCTTGTTTCGGGAATAATAGGCGGTTTCAGATTCGATGCTGTGGGAATCGTCTTTGGACTATTGTCAGGACTTTGCTACAGTGCATATAACATTCTTACAAAAATACAGATGAAAAAGGGAATAAACCCCGTAACGGCAAATTTGGATGGGTTTTTGTTTGCTTCGGCAATAGGGGCATTGACGGCAAACGCAGGGCAGATTCCTGTATGTATAGCGGAAAATATTCGTTATACAATTCCGCTTGCGATTCTTTTGGGATTGTGTACGAGCGTGATGCCTTATCTGTGCTATTCCCGGGCGCTTAAGACAATTCCCGCGGGGACGGCATCCTCACTTGCGATACTCGAGCCTATGTCGGCTACGCTATTAAGTGTGGCATTTCTCGGAGAGGATTTATTGCCGTTACCTGCGGTGGGTATAGCATTAATTCTGGGCACGGTTTTTATATTGAGCCGACAAAGTGAATAATAAACAAAGGATGCATTTTTTGCATCCTTTCAGACTACTGACAAACCCA
The DNA here is from genome assembly GCA_045661145.1 of Clostridia bacterium. Classification (GTDB taxonomy): domain Bacteria; phylum Bacillota; class Clostridia; order UMGS1883; family UMGS1883; genus UMGS1883. Next base: position 1,669 of record JAZRFC010000063.1, read on the forward strand.
CCATTTTCAGGTGGGTTTGTGTCGTATATGTTAAAATTTTAATAATTCTTGATAGAAATTGCTTATCCCTCTTCCAGAGGATATTTGCAATCTTCTTCATGTTCTGTACTGCTGCAGTGAGCAAGCATTGTTCGGAAACTCTTTCGTTTCCACGCATACGGCAATAGCGTAGTCCGTGCAGTTCTTTTGATTCTGCAAAGCTACGCTCAATTTTTTCTTTTCGTTTTGCATATATTTCCTTACCCTCGTCAGTGTGGGTGAATACATATACTTCATCCCTATAATTTTCCCACACATGACGGCGAAGACTTTTTGTCTTTTGCTTTTCACTTAAACATTCCTCCCGTCTAGGACAATTTGCACATCTGTCATTTTTGCACTTATATTCTTTGTAACCATTTCTGTCTGTAGTTACATATTCAAGATAATTTCTTTCAGGACAGATATACACCTCCCAATCGGGGATATATGTAAATTTGTATTTTCCATATTTACCTTTTTGTTGACATCCTCGCCTTTTTCCCATTGCTGCCTGTATTTTTAAATCTTCAAGTAGCATCTTGCATATTGCAGAGGTGTTGTAACCTGCATCAAGCCCTACGGTTTCCACTTCAAATCCGAATTTCTCTATCTGATATTCAAGTCTTTCTCTATATGGTTTTACATCATTTACATTTCCCGGAGTTACAAAGGTATCGGTTATGAGGTTACACTTTGAATCTACTGTTCTATGGTCAAGGTAAAAAAAGCCTTGTGGTTTTCCGTCTCTGTGCATAAATCCGCTGTCGGGATCTGTTGTGCTTTTCTTAATTGTTTTGGTGGGTGTATCGTCATCAAAGTAGTTTTCATCGTCTTCATCATCAGGTTTTTTAGGGGTTTCATCAAATTTCAAAGGTTTCTTTCCGTGCTTTGCTCTATCTTCGTTAATTGCATCATTTAATTCTTTGATATACTCCTGAGCTTCTACTTTAACAGTATCTTCTACGAATTTATTTTTATTGGCATTTGCTTTTAAATGTGTGCTATCTGTGTAGAGTATTTTACCATCTACGAGATTATGGTCTATTGCTTGCTTTAGTATATTTTCAAATATTTGCCTTGGAATATCTGTTCCGTTAAATCTTCTCAATCTATTTTGCCATATTACACTTGCATCAGGGATTTTATCTTCTATACCATAGCCTAAAAACCATCTGTATGCTATGTTTACCTTTACATCTTCAACAAGGCGTGTTTCACTTCTTATTCCAAACAGATACCCAATGAACAACATTTTAAACATTATTTCAGGCTCTATTGCCGGTCTGCCATTGTTTTCGCAGTAATATGGTCTGCATAAGTCATTTATGAATGAAAAATCAATATATTTATCTATTTTTCTTAAAATATGGTCTTCCGGAACTAAATCTTCTATATACACAAATTCCATTTTTCTTTGACGGTTTGTTCCCTCTAAAAGCATCTCAACACCCCATTATTACGCTGTTTTCTATGCTTTTATTATACCATATTTCATATGATTTTTAAAGACTTTTTGAGAAAAAAATGACCACCGACATTGACTTTGTCAGTGGTCTGAGCTTTGAGATTTTTCTCAAAGCTCTTTTGTTATGTATTCTCCCGGAAGCTCTTTTATAACTGCACTTCCTCCCGAAATGTCTGCCACTGTTTTTAAAAATGCACTCTCCATTTCGGGCTTTACGCCTACAGTCATACAGACATCGTTTTCAAAAACGCAGTCCTTGAGAATGTACCCCTCGGTATTTATTGCGTATTCAAGCTTTCCGTAGGTTGAATAGTCACAACGGATAAGATAGAGATTGCAATAAACCTTTTCTATTCTTACTGCCGCATCAATACCTAGCTTCGCACTTTTTCCGTATGCACGAACTAAACCGCCTGCACCCAAAAGCACTCCGCCGAAATATCTTGTCACCACCACGGCAATGTCGGTAAGCCCCTCTTTTTTTATAACCTCCAGTACTGGAACGCCTGCCGTGCCGGCAGGCTCACCGTCATCGCTGTATCGCATGATGTTATCTTCCCGTACCACGTAAGCATATACATTGTGCGTTGCCTGACGGTG
>JAZRFC010000064.1:0-8553 GCA_045661145.1 Clostridia bacterium
GGAACCTGAGGTGCTGCCTTGGGAGCTTCTGCAGGAGCCTGAGCAGGAGCCACCTGTACGGGTGCAGCCTGTACCACGGGAGCAGCTGATGCGCCTGCGCCAACTTCTTCAACTTCTACTTCGTATGAATTACCGTTTACATTTACAATAAATTTTCTCATCATAAATTCCTCCATTAAAATTTGTTATCAAGAACTTCGCGGCGACCTGCTTTATTCCATTCTTTGCCGCCTACTCTTCTGTAGGAACGGATGCGGAAACCCGTTGCACTTTCGCCAAGCATTGAATAAATTGCCGCTGTAATTACAGCAACTATTTCACTGTCATCTTCTTTTTTTACAGCAGCTACTGCTGCAGGTGCAGGAGCTGCTTCAGCTTTTTTTGACGCGGATACTTCCTTTCCTGCGCCATTGTTGCCGCTAAAAAGAGCCATTGCCTTTATAACGAGCATAATTATAACAAGTATCATGAAGACTACAAGGATACCCATTACAGTGTATGCAAGGCCTTCCATGATTAAATCAGTTCTGTTTAACATAAAATTACCTCCTTACATAGGCATATTGTCATGCTTACGGGCAATTGCGCCTGCGCGCTTGCTCTTAAGCATTTCAAATGCTGCTACTATTCTTGCTCTTGATTCAGAAGGCACTATTATATCATCAATACAGCCAAGCTTTGCCGCATTGTAGATTGATGCCTCTGTTTCTATGTATTCCTGTTCGAGAGCTTCACGGCTTTCGCCTGCCTGAAGTCTTTCGCAGTAAAGCACACCTACACCTGCTGCAGGAAGAAGGGGTGCCATCTCGGCTGTGGGATATGCAAAAATAAGGTCTGCCCCACCCTGCTTGGAATTCATAAGGGTGTATGCTGTACCGTATGCTTTCTTTACAATAAGATTTACCTTGGGAACAGTTGCTTCAACGAAAGCGTACATAAGCTCTGCACTCTTTCTTGCAAGTCCCCATGTTTCTTCACTTGCACTTGCTGTGAAGCCTTCAACATCTGTTATTGTGAGGATGGGAGTATTGTAGCAGTCACAGAAACGAACAAATCTTTCCATCTTCTGTGCGGCACGGCTGGAAATTTCATCGCCGCTTGTAGCAACAACACCTACCACACTGCCGTTTATACGAACAAAGCCGATTGAAGCTTCCTCGGCATAATCTGCCTGAACTTCAAAATAAGCCTTGTCGTCTGCAATTTCAGCAATTACAACTCTTACATCGCTTACTGAATCCATATTGTTGAGGACTTCGCAAGGACGGTTGAGGTCGTCTGCTGTTTCATATTCAAATGCATCGGAGAGGTTGTTTGAGGGAATGTATGAAAGAAGAAGCTTTGTAATTTCGATACATTCGCTATCGTCATTTCCTATAAAGTGAGCGTTACCGTTTTTGTTAACACTTCCCTTTGCATCAACTGAAGGAGCACTTCCCTCTGTTGCTTCAATAATATCGGGACCTGTTACAAACATCTTTCCGTTTTTAGCGTTCATAATAACAAAATCGCTCATTGCTGCTGCGATTGCGCTGCCACCCGCACAGTTACCGAATACAATGCTGATATGAGGAACTACACCGCTGATGTTTGCAAAGGAAGAAAGGACTCTACCCATTGCACGCTGTACTCTGGGTCCGTCTGCAAGCCTTACCCCATTGGAGTCAAGCATTCCGATAACGGGAGCACCCATCTTTGCAGCCATATCAACAATTTTGTTGATTTTGTTGGCATACATCTCGCCCATTGCTCCGCCGAGAACTGTTACGTCCTGAGAGTAGACATACACGAGTCTGCCGTCAATTGTGCCGTAACCGGTAACAACACCGTCTGCCGCAGTTTCACCGTCGCGTGCAGAAATAAATGCACCGATTTCAACGAAGCTGCCGCTGTCCAGAAGAGCATCAATTCTCTCTCTTGCTGTCATTGAACCATTCTGTCTTTGTTTATCCTGTTTTTCCTTGCCGCCGCCCAAAGCAATTTCAGCTTTTTTGGCAAGAAGTTCGGATACTTTTTCGATTGAATTCATATTCGTACCTCCTACTAATTTTTTCAATCTCCAAAAATTTTCCCATTATATCATATTATATATGAAAAAAAGCAATGTTTCAATAGCTTTATGACAAATTTTAAGAAAAAAATGCACAAAAAATACCAACTTAATTCAGTTGGTATTTTTTGTGCATTTTTATATCAGAGTATATTCAAGCATTTCAAAGTGTATTCTGCTCCCCACATCTGCCCCAATCGGCAAAAGTGCAAGAGCTATAAAAATTTCATTACCGTTTTCAATGTCCTTGAGGTAGGCATACTCACCCTCTACGCGGTCGAGAATATAGTCTTTCGGTTCCACAACTTCATTCCCCCAATCCATTAAGGTCGTAATCGGGCAAAAGTTTTGAAAGTTCTTCTTTCGTCATAACAGTCAGCGTATTGTAATCACCCATTTTTTCATTTATAACCCTGTATACAACCAATCTGTCTTTTCTGGGAATGTACTCTGTTTTTGCAGTATGGATATAGTCTATAAGTATTTTTTTATCTTCCTCTGTTGTCAACTTTATAAACTTATCTTTTCCCAGGGTAACTTCCCCCTCTTTATTGAAAAGCGGAAGCTCATCTTTTTCACCGGATATATATATATCCCCTGTATTTTTTATGGAAATATGTTCCCAATACCCGTTTTCATAGAGCCATTTCATTGTATTTACAAAATTGGGGTTTATCTTCTGGCTTATATATTCAATACTGATATTTTCATTTCCATTCTGAACAGTAACCGCTGTTATTTCATTATTAGTCCTTAATACTTTGGCAGGAATGTAGTTGATTTCAAGCCTCATTTCCCATCCGTTGCTTTTTATACGGTTGTAGTTTAAAGATGAAATATCTTTTTTAATGCAGTCAATCAATTCATTGAGCTTTTCCTTGTCACCGTCTATATCTATATATTTGCCGTCACCGAAAACGCTGACTCTGTATATGGATTCCATAGGTGTAAAAATCTGCTCGGAAACTTTCTTGAATTTTTCATTTTTATAGAAAGATTCCATTACTGTATGAAGTTCATCTGTCGTAATATTATACACACGGTGAACGGTTTTACCATTATCAAGCTTATACTCTATATGGATTCTTGTTTCATATATTCTGTCCCTGAGAACCGTTCTTTTTTCCGACATTTTTTCGTGAAGTAACTGAGCCTTTGCTATGATGTCACCGTCTGTGAGTAACGGTTTTTCTCCGTTATAGTAGTAATTATAAACCGCCACAGACTCGATTTTATCGGCTGACGGGACATAGGTTTCATACCCGAAAAAGCTTGTAAAAGCACAGAAGCAGGTTAGGAGTGTGCAAATAATTGCAAAGGCAATATATCCTTTATAGGATTTCCACACACGAAGAGTTTTCCTGAGGAGCATTTCACTACCGAAATATACTACTCCGCTGACTATAAATACAGCAAGCCACAGTACAAAAGGAGCCTCATATACCGAGGAGCTGAATATGGAAAATGTCGCCATTGCACCCATAAACGTAACCAGATACTTGAAAATGTGATTAAGGCATTTGAAACCTGCTACGTCCTCGGCTGTTTCCATTCTGCGTTTGGAGTAAAGAATTCCGCCTATTATATATAAAGCCATCGCAATTACAGAAAATACTGCAATATCTTTTATGTATGATGCAAGAACTTCTTCTCTCACATGTCCCCAGCCTGTCATTATTGTAGGGATTCTTGTAATAAAGGAGGTATTGAATACCTTTTCAACAAGCTCTCCCTCTCCTGCAAAGCCAAAGAGAAAAATTTCTGCAAACATTGTAAATGCCGCCGCAAAGATAAAGCCAATTACATGAAATATTACGGTAAGTCCTACTGCCGCAAAGCTGTTTCCTGTAAGTGATGATATAAAGCACACGCAGGAGAACATAACAAAAAGGCTGAAAATATTGAGAAGCATCCACGCCATACAATCGCCTATACCAAAAAAGCCTGAATATGCAACCGCAGACATTATCATAAGGATAACGGTATTAAGCACAACGGGAATTGCCATCAGCGTGAGTGCTGCAAGCACTGAAGAAATATAGTTCGTGCTTCTCTTCACAGGAAGACTGTGAACAAAAACGGAAGCTTTTCTGGAATGCACAAAACGAAAAATCAAAAGCCCTGCAATTGTCGGAACAACAATGCTGAGAAGCATTGGTATTATCATATAATCACTGAGAATCAGAATTCTTCTGTATGAACCATAAGAATAAACAGAGTCAGGATTCTCGTTAAGAAGTATCATCATTCCCGTGGAAAGGAACAACAATATAAAATACAAAATACTTCCCCAGGCATAACGGCGCAGAGTCGATTTGTATATACCTTTATTAAACAATGATGTTTTTAAAGTCATAACCCAAACCTCCTAACTCGTAAATAAATACCTCTTCTAATGTAAGACTTATGCGTTCGCACAAGTGAGGTGAAAGCTCCTTAAGTTTTTCATGGGTAGAATCCGCTTCTCCGCGCATGATTACACTATAAACAGAACCTGTTTTTGAAATATGAAGAACATTCTTGTTTTCTGAAAGCTTTTCTGCAATATTTTCATCAAGTATAAGCTGATACTTATGGACAGCACCTTTAAGGTCATCAAGGGGTTTTTCCATAATCATTCTGCCCTCGTGAATGATTCCCACCCAATCACAAATATCCTCAAGCTCACGGAGGTTATGTGAAGAAACCAGAACTGTCATTTCCCTGTCAGTAACGTCAGCAATGACAAGATTTAAAACCTGCTTACGCATTACGGGGTCAAGTCCGTCGAGGGGTTCGTCAAGGATAAGCACCTCGGGCATAGCTGAAAGACTGAGCCAGAATGCAACCTGCTTTTTCATACCCTTGGAAAGCTTTCTTATCTGGCGTTTTTCGTCAATTTTGAAAACCTCTTTTATCGCCTCGTAACGCTCGCTGTTAAACTGCGGATAGATGTTTTTATAAAAGTTTGCCATCTGCTTTACTGTATATGTACTGTAATAAAACCAATCGTCGGCAATATTTATTACTGTCTGTTTTATTTTCACGTTTTCATAAACAGGCTCAGCGTTTATTGTTATTTCTCCTCTAAGCGGTTTTAAAACACCGTTTATGTGATTTATGATAGTGGTCTTTCCTGCCCCGTTAGGCCCTACAAGTCCATAGATAGCACCCTTTGGAACATTCAGTGAAAGATTGTCAAGCACTTTGAAATCATCAAAATACTTGGTAACATTTTTTACCTTTATCATTACTGTTCCTCCTTTTTGGAATAGATGTCAGAAACTATATCTGCAATTTTGTTTTTGCTTTCCCCTAAAAACATCAGCTCGCTTACTGTTTTTCTGAGAGTTTCGTAAAGCTCGTCTGTTTTGTGACTTGTCTTAACAACTGATGCGGTTGAAACAAAATTTCCTTTTCCCTTTACGCTGTATATATAGCCGTCTGTTTCGAGTTGTTTGTAAGCCTTCTGTACTGTATTCGGATTTACCGTAAGACTTATGGAAAGCTCCCTGACTGACGGAAGCTGTTCGTCAGGTTTTAAGATGCCGTTTATGATAAGCTCACGAAATCCCATTACTATCTGTTCATATATGCTTTTGCTGTCCCTGTAGTCAAGACTTATCATTAATTTACCCCCCTTTCGTGCTGTACTACGCGTTCTAGTACAGTTAGTATAGCGCATATATTTTTTCTTGTCAATAGGATAAAAGAAAAAAATAAGGGAGTGCAAAAAACAAAGTTTTTTACACTCCCTGTTGTTGCAAATTATTTTACATCATAGTCAAGCTTGAATTTTTCACCGCAACCGTAGTTTTCGTATACATAATCTATATCCTTGTCACCACGACCTGAAAGGCAAGCAAGGATAGAGCCTGACTTATGCTCCTTTGCATAGCGGATTGCATATGCAACCGCGTGTGCACTTTCTATTGCAGGAATAATACCCTCGTATCTGGAAAGCAGGAAGAATGCTTCCATTGCTTCTTCGTCTGAAACAGTTTCGTAGTTTACTCTGCCCATATCACGGAGATTTGCGTGCTCGGGACCTACGCCCGGGTAGTCAAGACCGCTTGCGATAGAATATACGGGAAGCGGTTCACCATTCTCGTCCTGAAGCACATAGCTTGAGTAACCGTGAATGATACCCTTTGTACCGTACGCCATTGTAGCCGCGTGGTCGCCGACACCTGCACCTCTTCCGAGAGGCTCAATACCGTATATTTCAACGGGGTCTGCAAGGAAAGGTGTAAACATACCGAGAGAGTTACTGCCGCCGCCTACACAAGCTGCAACCGCATCGGGCATAATACCTGTCATTTCAAGGAACTGTTCCCTTGCTTCAATACCAATTATTGACTGGAAATCCCTTACCATTTTGGGGAATGGATGAGGACCTGCCGCTGTGCCGATGCAGTAAATTGCGTCCTTGTATTCCTTAAGATATGCTTCAAATGCTGCGTCGCAGGCTTCTTTAAGAGTTTTAAGTCCCTTTGTTACGGGAACGACATTTGCACCCAGCATTTTCATTCTTATTACATTGGGATGCTGTTTTGCAATATCAACCTCGCCCATGTAAACGTCACATTCCATACCGAAATATGCCGCTGCTGTTGCAATTGCAACACCATGCTGACCTGCACCTGTTTCTGCAATAATTTTCTTCTTTCCCATATATTTTGCAAGGAGTCCCTCGCCCATACAATGGTTAAGCTTATGTGCGCCTGTATGGTTAAGGTCTTCACGCTTTAAGTAAATCTGGCAGTTGCCGAAAATCTTGGAAAGGCGTTCGCAATGATATACGGGAGTGGGTCTGCCCTGAAATTCCTTACGGATTCTGCGAAGCTCGTTAATAAACTGAGCACTGTGGCAAATAGCTTCATAAGCATCGTCAGCTTCCTTGAAAGCCTCAATAAGCTCCTCTGCCTGATAAGAACCGCCATATTCACCGAAATATCCCTCTTCATTGGGATATTCCTTGAGGTAGTTTTCAAAATCCTTGTACTTATTCATATAGACTCTCCTTTATTAAAAGGTTATTTACAAATCAAAACCCTTGAAATGCGGCGCACATCAAGGGTAAAAAAACATAGCATATATGGATAGATTCCATTGCGAGATACCATCATACCCCCGACTTATAACGCAAGTCCTACGTCAGCGCATTTAACGCCGCCCTCGACAGCCCATATTACTCAGGCAGTTCTGCGGAACTCACACCGTAATCCGCTCGCTCTTAGAACTGTTGACTGACTTTTTTCTGTCTCAACGGTTTATATTTTGTTGAAAATAATTATAGCACCTCAGTTATTATATGTCAATAGTTTTGTATTATTTCGTGCGCACAAGCTCGTAACAGTCGCCGTCTTTAAATTCAGTGCTGTCCACACCTGTCAGCATTGCTTCACCGTCTTTTTCAAATGACCAATAGCTCTGGTCCTTGTCATAGTCTGCTTCTATACCGTTTACGACCTTTACATAAAGACCGTAGGGTCCCTCTTCACCGTCAATAAGCTTGTGTTCCTTAAGAGCGTCACCTACAACAGTTTTATCTGTTCTGATTGTAAAGTCAATTGACTTTTCCTCTGCCCCAACCGTTACTGTAAGGGTATTTTTACCTGTGCCGAGAGTAGTGTTTTCCGTATATACGGCGTTTTCCCATACTGCTGTATTGTAAGGTGCTTTTTCTTCATGCAAGAAGAATAATCCCACGGAAATTACAACGAGTAGAGATATAATAATTATACTTATTTTTTTCATACTATTTTCGTACTCCAATCTGAAACATCCCATATTTCATCCACAACGCCCTGATAAAATTCACTTTCGTGACATACCAAAAGAACTGTTCCCTTAAATTCCCTTATTGCACGGGCAAGCTCTTCCTTTGCCATAATATCAAGATGGTTTGTAGGCTCGTCAAGTACAAGGATATTGGCAGGATTCTGCATAATCTTGCAAAGACGCACCTTGGCATTTTCTCCGCCTGACAGAACTTTCATCTGCGATGTTATATGCTCTGTCGTAAGTCCGCATTTTGCAAGTGCCGCACGGGCTTCTGCATTGGTAAGCGAGGGAAATTCATCCCAGAATTCCTGAAGTGCTGTTTTGTCGGAATTGCTCTCCTCCTGCTCGAAATATCCTACGCTTATAAATTGGTCGTGCTGAATGTCACCCTCAATGGGAGGGATAATTTTCAAAAGTGTATTCAGGAGTGTGGATTTTCCAAGACCGTTAACCCCTTTTATCGCAATCTTCTTGTTTCTTTCGATTGTAAGGTCAATTTTCTTCGTAAGAGGTGAATCGTAGCCGATTACCATATCCTTTGCAGAAATCACAACTCTGCCGGGGGTACGGTCCGTTTTGAATGAGAATGTAGGCTTAACTTTCTCGGGTGCAAGGCTGATTCGCTCCATTTTGTCAAGCTCTTTCTGTCTTGAACGTGCAAGAGTTGCCGTGGCTGCCCTTGCCTTGTTTCGTGCAACGAAATCTTCAAGGTCGGCAATTTTCTTCTGTTGTTTCTT
>JAZRFC010000065.1:0-5726 GCA_045661145.1 Clostridia bacterium
AGGCTGAAACCAATGAGTATAGTGTGTTGCTCCGTTTTCAATTGCCCAATCCTTCATAGAGTTGGCAACTACATTTGCAACATCAATATCAAGACGCTTATTGTTTTTGATGGCTCTTTGCATCAGGTCATAGATTTCCTCGGGAAGTCTTTCTTTCATTACCGATGCGTTAAAAACCTTGCTTCCGAATATTTCGGTTACACTTCTCATAATGATTTCTCCTTTGCATACTTTACAAGAAAAGCACCGAACCTGTTCGGTGCTTTCTTCAATAACAAATTATAACATTTACCGCATATGTTGTCAACTATTTTATAAACATATTAACTATACCTATAATCCAGAAAGCAACAAGGATAACAGGCAGGATATATTTAGCATATATCTTTAGTGCCGTAGGGAATTTCATTCCCTTTCCTTCGTTTGCTTCACTGATGAAATTATCCCATCCCCAACCGTACTTTTTATTAGTACAGAAAAGCACGTAAACAAGTGAGCCAAGAGGAAGAATGTTGTTGCTTATAATAAAGTCTTCAAGGTCAAGAATACCTGTTCCTGCACCAAGGGGTGTGATAAAGGACAGGAGATTAAATCCCAATGCACAAGGAATAGAAAGAATTATTATTGCGAAGAAATTCACAAGACATGCTTTCTTTCGGGACATACCCTTGTCCATTGCGAATGAAATAATATTTTCAAACACAGCAACAACTGTGGATACTGCAGCAAATATCATAAATGCAAAGAAAAGAGTACCCCATATTCTGCCGCCGGGCATTGCATTGAAAAGATTGGGTAATGTCTGGAAAATAAGTCCGGGGCCTGCACCGGGTTCAATTCCGTATGCAAAGCAGGCAGGAATGATTATAAGACCTGCACAAAAGGCAACAAAAGTATCAAGAACAGCAATTGATAATGATTCCCCTGCAAGACGGCGGTCCTTTGAAATGTAGCTTCCGAAAATTGCCATGGAACCCATACCGATTGAGAGAGTAAAGAACGCCTGACCGAGAGCTGCAAAAACCACTTCGCCTATTCCCTGCTCCTTCATTCTGGCAAAATCGGGAACAAGGTAATATTTAAGTCCTTCACCAGCACCTGACAAGGTAACAGAACGAATTGCAAGAATAACAATTATTGCAAGAAGGGCAAGCATCATTGTTTTTGTGATTTTCTCCACGCCCTTCTGGAGGCCGAAAGAGCAGATAATAAACCCTATCGCTACTGACAGAATCATAAAACCGACAACTAAGGGGGCGCTTCCTGTAAATGCACCGAACTGTGCAGTTACTTCCTCAACAGTCTGACCGACAAAGTCACCCTTTGCCATTTTGAAGAAATAGGCAAACATCCAACCCGTGATGGTGGTGTAAAACATCATAAGAAGATAGTTACCTGCCATACCAATCCAACTGAACCAATGCCACTTTGTTCCCTTAGGCTCAAGGGTTTGAAAGGACTCCGCTATGCTTTTCTGACTAGCACGACCTACGGCAAATTCCATAGTCATAATAGGAAGCCCGAAGACAACCAGAAAAGCAAGGTAAATCAAAATAAACGCCGCACCGCCGTACTGACCAACAATGTAGGGAAATCTCCACACATTTCCAAGACCGATGGCACAGCCTGCGGAGATGAGAATGAATCCAAGTCTTGATGAGAACTTTTCTCTCTGCATAATTTTTCCTCCCGTAAAATAGTTTACTTCCATATTTTAACACAGTTAATTAAGGATTGCAAGAACAAAGTGATTATCTCCGCAATGCAGGTGCGGAGATAATCACTTTGTTGTGCCATGTGCGTTTTCCGAGCATAGCGAGGAAATTATCGCACGGCATAAAATCAAATATTTTTTACTGTATAGGAATGCAAATTCCTATACAGTAAAAAAACACTTCCTGTGAAGTGTTTTTTATGCCCTTGGATGAGCTTTCTTGTAAATCTTTTTAATATTGTTTTTAAGAACCTGATTATAAACACGGGTTGTTACCACGTCATTATGACCGAGCATTTCGGAAACGGCATTTATATCGGCACCATTCTGCAAAAGATGTACGGCAAAGGAATTTCGGAGGGTCTGTGCATTAATTTCTGTTTTTATACCTGCACTTTCCGCGTATCCGCGGAGAATTTTCCAGAAGCCCTGCCTTGTAAGGGGAGTGCCGCTGCAATTTACAAAGAGGTTTTTGACCTTGTTATCCTTGACCATATAGTTTCTTGCTTTCTTTATATAGTTATCAAGTGCATCTACTGCTTCGTTTCCTATGGGGATATATCTTTCATTTCTGTTGCTGAGACTCAGCATACCACCCTTTATATCAATGTCACGAAGTGTAAGAGAGATAAGCTCCGACACTTTTATACCTGTTGCATACAGAAGCTCCAGCATTGCCTTGTCGCGGATTCCCTTAAGGTCGGTTGTCTTGGGCTGATTCAGAAGCTTAACCATTTCTCTTGTGGTGAGTGCTTCGGGAATTTTCTTCTTCACACGGGGAACTTCTACCCCTACTACGGGATTGGTTTTAATCTTCTCCATTTCAAGAAGATAGGCATAGAACTTTTTAAGAGCCGCAGTAGTTCTTGATATGGTAGAATTTGCCTTGCCCATATCCTTTAGATGTTCTATGTAAGAATCAACCGTTATTCTTTTTACAGTAAGTGCATTCTTCTTGTATTCTTTTAAATAAATAAAAAATGCATCCAAATCACCAAGATACGAACTAAGTGTATTTTCCGAAAGATGCTGTTCCCGAAGATACGATTCGTACTCTATAACTGTTTCCTTCATATGTTTCACCCTTTTTGAGAGTAGTGTTTTTATTTTACACCTTGATTTTTAAATTGTATATTCTCAAATTGCACATATTTTCACTTCTCTTTTTGATATTTTAGAACAAATATGTGCAAAAAAGCCTGAATATAATAACCTCTGCACCTGCTGAAACTATCGAAAGAACTGTCATCAGAGCCGCCTCTGACTTTTTAATAACTATTCCCGACATTCCGCTTTCACGCAAGTTTTTGCCCGACACACTTTCTGCAGAGAAAAACATCAGTAGCGGTATAGAGGTAAGGCATTGAGGGATAACGGATGCCAGAGATTCCCTGATTCCGAAAAGATAGATGGTATAAAGCACCGTAAACGATGTTACACAGCCACGGACAATCATTATCGGGTGAATAAATCTTACCCTGAGCATACCTTGTGCCGCAAGGGTTGTAAACATCCATATCAGGTTCACCCACGCCACACGAAAAAAATCTGCCACCGATATTATGGTGTCATAATCATAAATATTTTCAGGCAGAGCTCCTCCGCTTCTGATTTGACCGAAAAAAAGAATTATTCCGACAACAACGCCTATGACAAAATTTATTATTACGGACATATACAGCATTTTGCGTTCATTACTCATTGAAAGCACCTCAAAAAATACTATTCTTGTCCGTGGGATTTTATTACATAGCCGACAAAATCTTTAAAAGCTCGTTAGGGGTATGGGCAATTTTTAAAGCACCGCTTTCCTCAAGCTCCCCGTCTCCACCGTAGCCGTAGCTTACTCCGATACATTCTATACCGTTTTTACGGGCACCTATGACATCGTGTTCACGGTCGCCTACCATAATTGTATTTTCCTTTGTTGCACCAAGCTTTTCCATCGCGTTTTTGATAACAAGTGCCTTGTCTGTATTTCTGCCGTCAAGCTCACTTCCCTCAAGAACAGAAATATACGGCTCTATTCCGTATTTGCGGGAAATCTTGTCGGCAAATACGGCAGGCTTGCTTGTAGCAATTGCAAGAATTTTACCTTGATTTTTAAGAGATTCAAGCATAGGGATTATTCCATCATATATCTCGTTTTCAAAAATACCGATAGGAGCAAATCTTTCGCGGTATTTTTCCACAGCTTTTATTCCCTCTTCTTCTGTCAAGGAAGCATATTCCATAAACTGTTCCTTAAGAGGTGGCCCTATAAAGCTTATAAGCTCATCGCACTCTCTTTCTATCCCGAAATGCTTCAGTGCATACTGTACGCACTTTGTAATGCCCTCTTTTGGATTTGTCAGCGTGCCGTCAAGGTCAAAAAGAATATATTTAATCAAAATGCCACTCCCTTTTCAAAAGTTCTTGAAATTCTTCTTTATTTACTATATAATATCACTGTTTGCTGAATTTTTCAAGAAAGGATATTTTCCATGCAAAAGACAAATGTTATGAGGATGCTTGATAAAGCAAAAATTGCATATACAACCGTTACATACGAGGTTGACGAATCTGACCTTTCGGGAACACACATTGCCGAGTGTACGGGAATGAATCCCGAAACTGTTTTTAAAACGCTGGTTGCAAAAGGGGACAAAAACGGATTCTGCGTTTTTTGTATTCCCTGTGCAGAGGAAGTTGATTTAAAAAAGGCGGCAAAGGTAACGGGAAATAAGAAAGTAGAATTCCTCCATCTTAAGGACCTGCTCCCCACCACGGGATATATTCGGGGAGGGTGCAGTCCCATTGGTATGAAAAAGAAATTCCCCACATACATTCACGAAAGCGCACAAAATTTTGACACAATTGCTGTAAGCGGAGGTATGCGCGGACTTCAGGTAATACTCGAGCCTACCAAGCTTGCAAAGTTTACAGATGCGGATTTTGCCAATCTGATTATGGAGGGATAAAGTATGAACAGTTCAAACAAAAGCTTCCTTGCCAAAATGGCACTTCTGCTTGCTACCATTATATGGGGTTCTACCTTCTTTATAATGGAATATACAATTCAGAATATAGGAATTTACACACTTCTTGCAATCAGATTCACATTTGCGGCAGTTCTTCTGGGGATTATTCTTATAAATCATCTTAGGGTAATCGATAAGGAATATCTGTGGCGTGGCTTTATAATGGGTGCGTTGGTGGTTACAGCATATATTTTTCAGACCTTCGGTCTTGCAGATGATGCCACAACTCCAGGAAAAAATGCCTTTCTTACAGCAATATACTGTATTATTGTTCCGTTTCTGTCATACCCATTCACTAAATTAAAGCCTGACCGCTACAACATTGTTGCGGCAGTTATATGTATAACGGGTATTACGATGATTTCCGTTACGGGGAATGACTTCTCAAGCGTGTGCAAGGGGGATTTATTAACGCTGATAGGCGGTATATGCTATTCTCTGCATATGGTTGCCGTAGCAACCTTTTCAAGAGGTAGAAACATACTTCTTCTCACAATGCTTCAGTTTTTATTTTCGGGAATTATCGCATGGATTCCTGCAATTACCCTTGAAACATTTCCCGCAACTATTTCTCCGCTTTTAGTCACATCAATAGTGTATCTTTCGGTTATGGCAACCTGCCTTTGCTACATACTTCAAAATGCAGGGCAGAAATTTACAACCCCCTCCACCGCATCACTCATACTTAGTCTGGAAGCAGTATTCGGTGTGCTGTTTTCCGTAATGTTCACTTCAGAAAGAATTACTCCCAAAATCTTTACGGGCTTTCTACTTGTTTTTCTATCAATAGTAATATCAGAGGTTAAACCGTTTAAAAAGGTGCAGTAGCGTTCGCCACAGCCAGATAAGGAAGTATTGTCCTGAAAATCGCCTTTTTGTCGAATTTCTGCGTTAAAAAATGCCCATATCCGTCAGGATTATGTCCATTTTTTGCCTTGAACTTCATACAAAAATTTCGATTTCAGGATGCAAAAGCAGTTTTGAATATCAGA
>JAZRFC010000066.1:0-7134 GCA_045661145.1 Clostridia bacterium
TTATACATAGTATATTTTATAATATTTTCCGCCTTATGTCAACAAAAAACAGTTGACATTTTTAGTTGGAAGTATTATACTTATGGAGAACTACATACAAAGGCTGTGACGAAGACAGTAGCGGTTTTTGAAATGCGAAGCGAGTCGGGGACGGTGTAAGCCCGATACAAAGTAGATTTCCGTGAATATCACTTCCGAGCTGTGCAGGTGAACTTAGTAGCTTGTAACGGGCAATCCCTCCGTTAAGGGGATGCATATGATGGTATGCTAATTAGGTGGTGCGAGTACTTCGTCCTGATTAGAGGGCGGAGTTTTTTATTGTTTGTTATTAAATTTATATAATCTTTTTGGAGGTAAAACTATGTATAACAAAGTTGATACCACTCTTAATTTTGTCGAGAGAGAAAAGAAAATCGGCAAATTCTGGCGTGAAAACAATATTTTTGAGAAAAGTATTGAAAACCGCCTCGGCTCGGAAAGCTATACTTTCTACGACGGCCCTCCCACAGCTAACGGAAAGCCTCATATCGGTCACGTTTTGACACGTGTTATCAAGGATATGATTCCCCGTTACCGCACAATGAAAGGCTACAAAGTAACCCGTAAAGCAGGCTGGGACACACACGGTCTTCCCGTTGAGCTTGAGGTTGAGAAGCTTCTCGGTCTTGACGGTAAAGAGCAGATTGAACAGTACGGTCTTGAGCCTTTCATTGCAAAGTGTAAGGAAAGCGTATGGAAGTATAAGGGTATGTGGGAGGATTTCTCACAGACAGTTGGCTTCTGGGCTGATATGGATGACCCCTATGTAACATATGACAATAACTTCATCGAGTCCGAATGGTGGGCACTTAAGCAAATCTGGGATAAAGGACTCCTTTACAAGGGCTTCAAAATTGTTCCTTACTGCCCCCGTTGCGGAACACCTCTTTCTTCACATGAGGTAGCTCAGGGTTATAAAAATGTAAAAGAACGCTCCGCGGTAGTTCGTTTCAAGGTAGTGGGTGAGGAAGCTTTCTTCCTCGCTTGGACAACAACTCCCTGGACACTTCCTTCAAACGTTGCACTTTGCGTAAACCCCGATGATACTTACTGCAGGGTTAAGGCGGCTGACGGATATACCTATTATATGGCAGAAGCACTTCTTGACAAAGTTTTAGGTAAGCTTGCAACAGAGGATGCTCCTGCGTACGAAATTCTTGAAACCTACAAGGGTACAGACCTTGAACATAAGGAATATGAGCCTCTTTTTGACTGTGTAAAGCCTATTTGCGAAAAGCAGAAGAAAAAAGGTCACTTCGTAACCTGCGATTCTTACGTAACAATGTCTGACGGTACAGGTATCGTTCACATTGCGCCTGCATTCGGTGAAGACGATGCTCAGGTTGGTAGACGCTACGACCTTCCTTTCGTACAGCTTGTTGATGCAGCAGGTAATATGAGCGAGGAAACTCCCTTTGCAGGTCTTTTTGTAAAGGATGCAGACCCCAAGGTGCTTGTTGACCTTGAATCAAGAGGACTCCTTTTCGATGCTCCCAAGTTTGAACATGACTATCCTTTCTGCTGGAGATGTGATACTCCTCTCATCTACTACGCAAGAGAGTCCTGGTTTATCAAAATGACAGAGGTCAGGGAAGACCTTATCCGCAATAACGAAACAATTAATTGGATACCCGAAACAATTGGTAAGGGCAGATTCGGTGATTGGTTGAAGAATGTTCAGGATTGGGGCGTAAGCCGTGACAGATATTGGGGTACACCTCTTAATATCTGGATTTGCGAATGCGGACATCAGCATTCAATCGGCTCTATTGAAGAGCTTAAATCTATGAGTGACAATTGCCCCGATGAAATCGAGCTTCACCGTCCTTTCATCGATGCAGTTACAATTAAGTGTCCCGAATGCGGTAAGGAAATGCACCGTACCAAGGAAGTTATTGACTGTTGGTTTGACTCCGGTGCAATGCCCTTTGCACAGTGGCACTATCCCTTTGAAAATAAGGAAATTTTCGAAGAAAACTTCCCTGCAAACTTCATCAGTGAAGCAGTTGACCAGACAAGAGGTTGGTTCTATTCACTCCTTGCAATTTCAACACTTATCTTTAACGAAGCTCCTTATAAGAACGTAATCGTTCTCGGTCACGTTCAGGACGAAAACGGACAGAAGATGAGTAAGTCCAAGGGTAATGCAGTTGACCCCTTTGATGCTCTTGAAAAACACGGTGCAGATGCAATCCGCTGGTATTTCTATATTAACAGTGCTCCGTGGCTTCCGAACCGTTTCCACGACGGTGCAGTTTCAGAAGGTCAGCGTAAATTTATGGGTACACTCTGGAACACATATGCGTTCTTCGTGCTCTATGC
Source organism: Clostridia bacterium (assembly GCA_045661145.1). Classification (GTDB taxonomy): domain Bacteria; phylum Bacillota; class Clostridia; order UMGS1883; family UMGS1883; genus UMGS1883. The sequence goes on from JAZRFC010000066.1 coordinate 2,362, forward strand.
AAATATCGACCAATTTGATGCAACTAAGTATTCTCTTGACTATGACAAGCTTTCCATAATGGATAAGTGGCTCATCTCAAAGCTTAATACGCTTATCAAGACAGTTGACGAGTATCTTTCCGATTACAAGATTACCGAAAGTGCCCGTGTAATTTCAGATTTCACAGACGAACTCAGTAATTGGTATGTTCGTCGCAGTCGTGAAAGATTCTGGGGCAAGGAAATGACTCAGGACAAGATAAATGCGTATATGACTCTTTATACAGCACTTGTTACTCTTGCCAAGGTTACAGCACCCATGATTCCCTTTATGGCTGAAGAAATTTACAGAAACCTTGTTTGCAGTATTGATGAAAAAGCACCCATCAGCGTACATCTTTGTGATTACCCCGTATATGATGAAACAAAGATTGACCCTGAGCTTGAAAAGGCAATGGAGGAGGTTCTCTCTATCGTTGTTTTAGGCCGTGCTGCAAGAAATGCCTCCAATATCAAGAATCGTCAGCCTATCGGCAAGATGTATGTTAAGGCAGATACAACTCTCGATAGCTTCTACACAGAAATCATCGCTGATGAACTTAATGTAAAGGAAGTTGAATTTACAGACAACGTTACAGCTTGCACAACATACAACTTCAAGCCTCAGCTTAAGACGGTAGGTCCCAAGTATGGTAAATTCCTCGGCGGTATCCGTGATTACCTTGCTTCCGTTGACGGAAACAGTGCAATGGAAGAACTTGAGGCAAACGGTGCAATCAAGTTTACAGTAAACGGTGAGGAAATCTCCCTTGAAAAAGAAGACCTTCTTATTGAAACAGCTCAGGTAGAGGGCTTCCAGTCCGAAAGTGACTTCGGTGTTACAGTTGTTCTTGATACACGCCTTTCTGATGAACTTATTGAAGAAGGTTTCGTTCGCGAAATCATCAGCAAGATTCAGACAATGCGTAAGGACAGCGGATTTGAGGTTATGGATAACATCAAAGTCTTCGTTGACGGCAATGACAAGATTTCTGCCATTATGGACAGAAATGCCGAAGAAATCAAAGGTGATGTTCTTGCTACTGCAATCAATAACGGTGCAAAATGCGAAAACTCCAAGGAATGGAACATCAACGGCGAAAAAGTATTTATCGGCGTAGAAAAAGAATAATAACAAAAAATGACAATTTCCCAAAAAGAAATTGTCATTTTTTTGTTTTTATGTTATAGTGAATGTATCAGATATTGTTGAGGAAAGAAATATATGAGAAAGAAGATTTTCGAGATAATTGAACCATCGCAAAGAAACAATGTGTTAAGTTCAATATAACGTGGATAGTGCAGAATGTTGCCGAAAAAGAAAATGTACAAATAAAGGGAGTATTTAAATGAGAATGATTTTTGTTCGTCATGGGCACCCGGATTATAAAAACGATTGTCTCACTGATTTAGGACGTAAACAGGCAGAGGCGACTGCCGATAGATTAAGTGGAGAAAAATTCCAACAAATATATTCTTCATCCTGCGGACGAGCATTGCAAACTGCTGAATGTATTGCTGATTTGCATAATCTGAAGGTGACGCCTTGCGATTTTATGCGAGAGATAGGATGGGGTGCAACGGACGGGGAACCGTTACTGCACAATGGACACCCGTGGCACACTGCGGAAGAAATGGTTATGAACGGACAGAGTATTTTGAGTTCAAATTGGGAAAATGAAGAGCCTTTTTGCAGAAATAAGGTTGTTTCGTGCGGTCGTACGGCATGGCAGAGATTTGATTCTCTTCTTGCAGAACTTGGATACAAAAGGGAAGGTCACTTTTATCGTGTGTGTAATGAAAATAATCAAACCTATGCAATGGTAAGTCACGGAGGTTCATCAAGTGCTGTGATTTCGCATATTTTTAATATTCCTTTTCCGTTTTTCTGCCAGATGGTACATCCCGATTATACATCAATAACCATTGTAAGCTTATGCGGTGAAACGGGCAGATTGATAGCCCCAAGATTTGAAATTCTAAATGATGCAAAGCATATAGAAACGATTTCTTCAGAAATTTTGTTTGATAATTAATCTTTGAAAAACACAACGAGTTTTCTCATTATAAATAAATTCAAATATTTCTTGACCCGAACTTGACACGAATCTATGAAGAGTGTCGAAATTTGTCGAAAAAGGAGAGGTTTTTGAATGGGTGAAAAACTTAATAGAATAGAATGGATAGATGCACTTAAGGGCTTTGCAATTTTTTGTGTAACATTAGGGCATTTGGGATGCAATATTTTTTTGGAGAAACATATTTATTCGTTCCATATGTTTTTATTTTTCTTCCTGTCGGGGTATCTAGACAAAATAGAAAGTCTATCATTCAAACAATATTTGTTAAAAAAGATAAAAAGAATTTTGATTCCATTTATATCGTGGAATCTTGTATCAAATTTAGTTGCCATATTAATGGGAAATTCGTTGGTAGAAGTGATAAATACAACATTTTTATTAAAAGGCGAAATCTGTTGGAATGCTCCTATTTGGTTTTTGTTAACCATATTTCTAACACAAATCTTGTATTTCGTTTTGAAGAAATTTTTTAACTTAAATGATATAATTATAATGCTTTTCTCTTTTTTTCTTTGGATTGCTTTTTCGCAAAAGAATATATTACTCAAGCTAAATTTAATTCCCATGTCACTGCTCTTTTATGTTTTGGGGGCTTATGCACAGAGAAAAATGCAGAACGGCATAGGGCAATATCTACAGAAAAGGCATGTGATGATAGTTTGTATCGTTTTTGTGGTTCTTGCTTTTATAAATATATATTTCGGAGTTATTCATAATGTTAGGATTGTTTATACAAAATCCGTTTTTGGAAACGTTTTCTATTGCCTTCTTGCCGCTATATCAGGGATAGCTCTCTACGTTTTGTCGTTTCAATTATTTGATTTTTTGGGCAATAATAAATTGTTAAACTATTTAGGTCGAAACTCATTAATTATAATGGCAAGTCAGTCTTATTTTTTTAATTTATATGATGCTTTTGCTGGATTTAATGTCCATTTATTGAGAAATACTCTTAAAGCGTTTGTAATGAGCATAGGGACAATCGCTATTATTTGCTTTATAACCAACACAATAAATTATATTGGCAAAAGAAGTAAAATAATAAAAAATATATCAGGCTGGTTTGGTATATAAGGCAACATAGGTTTTTGAATTTTTATAGAAATATTTATTTTTTGTCCTGACCTGACACGAACTTGCCACTATAAAGATTGGCATCTATATTATACAGTCTTTATAATATAACAAACCACCAAACCAACGGAGATGAAACAATATGAACAGTACAATAAGACCTATGACCGAAAAAGATAAAATCGATATTCTTGAAATGATGCGGGTTTTTTATACTTCCCCTGCGGTGCTGTCTAATGGCTCCGTGGAGATTTTTGCAAGCGATATAGAAAATTGTATCAATGACAATCCCTATCTTGAGGGGTATGTCATTGAAAATTCAAAAGAAATACAGGGTTATACAATGATTGCAAAAAGCTTTTCAACAGAGTTTGGAAAACAGTGTATCTGGATTGAGGATTTATATATCAAAGACTGTTACAGAAGACTCGGTCTTGGAAATATGCTTTTAGATTTTATCGCACAAAAGTACACGGACTGCATCTTCCGTCTGGAGGTAGAGGAAGAAAACGAGCGAGCTATAAAGCTTTACAAAAAATGCGGATTTGATGTTTTGCCGTATGTAGAAATGAAAAAGTAAACTGAAAAACCTCCGTTTCGGAGGTTTTTATTTGACTATTTTTACGTTTGATGTTAAAATTAATCATTATACAATTCTTAAAAGGTGAAACACATGAGTATATTAAATGCAGAAAACATAACACACTCCTTTGGAGGCAGGCAGATTCTGGAGGATGCAAGCTTCCGTCTTTTAAAGGGTGAACATATAGGTCTTATCGGTGCCAACGGTGAGGGGAAGTCCACCTTCCACAAAATCATAACAGGGGAGCTTCAGCCCGAAAACGGTAAGGTGGAGTGGTGCCGTCATATTACATACGGATACCTTGACCAGTATTCTACCTTGGGCAAGGGAAAAACAATCCGTGACGTTCTTCGTGATGCATTTTCACATCTTTCCGACCTTGAAAAAGAGATGCTTTCTATCTACGATAAAATGGCAGAAGCTGACGAAAACGAGCTTCAGTCAATGATGGAAGATGTAGGGGAGATGCAGGAAATTCTTGACTCCTCGGGTTACTATACTATCGATACCAAAATTTCTGAATACGCCAATGGTCTTGGACTTACGGAAATAGGACTTGACCGCGATGTAACGGAGCTTAGCGGTGGACAGAGGGCAAAGGTGCTTCTTGCAAAGGTACTCCTTGAAAACCCAATGATTCTAATTCTTGACGAGCCTACAAACTTCCTTGATGAAAACCATATCAATTGGCTGACGGGATTTTTGCAGGATTATGAAAATGCTTTCATCCTTGTATCACACGATATGCCCTTTTTAACAAAGGTAACAAATGTTATATATCACCTTGAAAATACTGTACTGACCCGTTACAAGGGAACATATGACGACTTTTTGAGAATGTACGACCTTAAGAAACAACAGATAGAGCAGGCGTACAAGAAACAACAGAAGAAAATTGCCGACCTTGAAGATTTCGTTGCACGAAACAAGGCAAGGGCAGCCACGGCAACTCTTGCACGTTCAAGACAGAAAGAGCTTGACAAAATGGAGCGAATCAGCCTTGCACCCGAGAAAGTT